>JAPUHZ010000099.1 GCA_027297485.1 Deltaproteobacteria bacterium | reverse complement strand
CTCCGCCGGTTTGGTTCGGTTCCACACTCCGGCTTCGGACTCGGGTTGGAGCGGATGATAATGTATCTCACCGGTCTTAAAAACATACGCGACGTGATCCCTTTCCCGCGCACGCCGGGCAACGCGGATTTTTGACATCGTATGAGTTGAATAGGGCCTCGGTCTTATCGCTTCAATGGCAATTTCTATAAGACTCACCCCCACTGCCCGCGGGCTTCTTACGCTTTACAGTAGCACCCTACTGTCGGGAGGATGGGCGATGATCATCCCCACCATTCCGGAACTTGCCACGTACTTTGGCGTTTCGTCAGGTGTTGCTGCTCAGATAGTCACCGCCCTCGCAGTAGGCAGATTTCTGGGGATGCCTATCAGCGGTGTGGTATTGGACCGGCTGGGCACGCGCGCCGCCCTGGTGGGCGGACCCGTGGCGGTTGGCACCGCAGCCTTGTTGGTGGCGATCACCCCGTGGTTCAGCGTGATCCTACTGTTAGTCATGGTCATAGGCGCCGGGGATGGTGTTTGGATGTTGGGCCGCGAGGTGGCGGGTATCGATCTTACCCGCCAAAACCAACGAGGGAGAGTCCTCAGCGGTTTCCACGGCATCCACAATATCGGCTTGGCGCTTGGCCCCCTGATTGGCGGCCTGCTCACCGAGGCAGTGAGCTTCAGGGCGGTATTCATCGTTTACGCAGCATGCGCGGCCGTTTCCGTGCCCCTAGGGTTCGCCGCCCACAACACCCGGCCTCCTCGGGTCGCTCAGTTTAATTCCGAATCCGTGAAAGGCTGGGGTCTCGCGGCATTGTCCCGGCGGCTCCGAGGACTGGTAGCCTTATTCAAACAAATTCGGCCAAACCTCCGTGCCACCTACGCGGTGCTCGTTTTCGCCACAGTGACGAGCTTCATACATCGGATTACGTTGCAAAGTATGCTCCCGTTGTACGCAGGTTCTCACCTCGGCTTTACGCCGACGGAAGTGGGTCTTCTGTTCAGCATCTCCGGCATATTTATTTTCGCCATGATTTTGCCCGCGGGGCTCATTATCGACAAGGTGGGCAGGAAGTGGGCCACCGTTCCCAGCACGGGTATCCCTGCTCTTGCGTTCCTGTTTATCCCCTTCTCGGACACCTTCCTTCAACTGGCCGTATTAGTATCGCTGCTGGGCGTCGCCAACGGCCTCTCACTAGGCTCGCTAGCAACATCGACCTACGACGTGGTACCCCCCAATGCCCGTGGACGACTGCAAGCGGCCCGCCGGACGGTTGCTGAGATAGGCGCCGTGTGTGCACCGTTGCTCGGCGGGATTCTGGCCAACACCTTCAATCCCGGCGTGCCGTTCCTGGCGTACGCCCCACTCCTGGTGTTGTCTGCGGTTATGCTAGCTGTGGTTGGTCGTGAAACCTTGGAAAGGTAAAAGGAAGCACTCCGACTTCGGACTCCGCTTGGAGCGGAAATGGATTTCAGGCCACTTCCCACAGTAAGCCATCTGGATAGGCGAAGTAGCTCGAGCACCCTGCCCAGTCCGCGCACTGACCAGGCTTTACGATCCGCCCACCCGATGCAGCATGCTCTTCGATAAGCCTACCAACCTCAGCTCAGATCATATAATTGGGGCGAGTCTCGCATTGTAATCATGTGTGATGGCTCAACCTGACCTTTCACCCCGAGTTAAGCACACACCAACAAAAGTATGGTTTTATTTTAGTTTGTAGACTTTCAACTTGGTGTAATTTGTATTCCAGTCAAACACCGTCGTGCCCGATTCCCATGTTTTGCGAAGAGTGCTAATTACTTTGATTCTACCCGTTGTGCTATCAACAACATACATGCCGTCTCGCGTCACGGTCATTTGATAACGCCCTTCGTTTTCGGCTCTACTCGCACCAATGAAAAGAAAGACACATAACATCAGAACAGCACCTAGTAGAAACGACAAAAGCGAACTCTTATTTTGCATATACCCCCCTTAGAAATTAATTGAAGACACCATGGTTGTGCCAGAAGCGGCACCTCTTTTTACTCCCTATATCTAATTCTGCCCAGCCGTCAACCCGGCCTGCTTTGCCCCCATCCCTGGACCCAGCACTATGCATTTGCTTGCCTTTGACCTGGTCGGGTTAACCCGCCCCACTAGGTGTCAGTGTGAGGAACAATCCTTTGGTGCATCTTCTCCTTCGGTACCGCCTGTGCCTTCATATTCCGCACCAGGAGGGTGGAAAATAGGTGACAATTGAGTACAGGTATTGACAAGTCCTGCCAATGCACTCTAGCCCTATTGACAAGGATTCCATGCTTTAATAAGTGTACGATCTGATAATGGATTAAAAGCTTTCCCCTGGAGTCGAAAAGTAAAGTGTCAGGGATGGGTGGCTAATCCATCAATTGCAGGCAGTCTCAAAATATAGCGATAGGGAGGGAGTGCCATGGGTTCAGAGTTGTCAGATAATAAACAGATATGGCCCCATCTTGGCCTGATCGCCAACGAAGTAGCTAATTTCAAGAAATATCTCTTGATCAGAGTAAGCAGGATGGAATCCCTTATCGAGGAGGCAGCTACTCTTAAAGCGTTGGACAGAGACTTGACCGACAAGAACCAAGATTTGGACGAACGGATCAGAGAAAAAGCAAAGCTCCTAGAGAGCTATCATGCAGACGGGATAATCGCCCTAGAAGAGTCACAGGTAATGGAAGAGTCACAGGAAATCATTCCACAGTGGCTCCGCCGCTCAGGTTGATGCGCTCTGAACTTGGAGGTAGATTAGATCCCTGTCGTGCACAAGTACGATGATAGATTGATAAGGTTTCATATGAATCTCAACGGGGGGCAAAGGACTCCCAAATCTTAATTATCTCCCCCGACTCAACGACGTCACCAAAACGCTCCATTCTCTTCAAAGCATCCAGATGGCCGTCTTCTGTCCTGGTACCAACACAATCTCGCACTACAACCATAAAGTATCCGCGATAATACCCGTCCCTCACCGTTCCTTCCACTCCGCCATCCGTCGTGCACCCGACCATAACGACAGTGGTCGCACACCTATTACTCATCAGATTTGAAAACTCCGTTCCCAAAAACATCGTTGCCCGACGTTTATCCAGCACGATGTCATCTCCCTCCGGCCTAAAAGGCTCGATCAATTGCCAGCCGAAGCTTCCTCGAAGCCGTCGGGGCTTAAGCTTGCTCGGATGGTCGACATTCTGTTCCCTCATGGCCCGCCTTATCATGGCCGGTGATTCGTCCCGCCAGAGGAAAGGAGTGGACTGGGCGTACACCACTCGGACGCCTGCCTTCTTGGCAGCGGCAATCAGGGGGGGCGTCGTGCGAAGGAACTCTTCCTTATTAAAAGACCTGCCGGCTTGGTCGTTTTGCATATCCCAGACCAGGAGCACAGTTCGCTTAGGATCCACGACTTCTTCCAGCGTCTGCGGAATTTGCTTTCCTTCAAACTCAATCATCGTTTCCTCCCTTTCGGATGATTTACAAGCTGATACTTACCCTCCGTATCTTGCGTGATTCTGGCCTTTTCATTTAGCCAACCGATGGCCCGCGCAATCCTCCCATATTTCTCATCGGGAAAGAGGTCGAGCAATTCAGCAAAGAACCGGTTGGATTTAGAGAGCACCTTTAGGATTTTTCTCCCTAATACGTCCGGTTTATTATCTACACCCTTTTTTACTTTATTAATCGGTCTTGTCACGTCATCTATATAATCTTTTAGTTGAATCTTGCCCTCATTAAAGTAGACGATACGCTGATAACGATTCCTTGGAACATTTTCCGGGATAGTAGCGTCGATCCCCATCTTGGCTGTTGTCGGCAACCCATCCGTGGGTGGGAGAGACGGATCCAAAGGCTTGGAGCGAGCGTTGGATATAATGACAACGTCCCGGTCCGCTTGGACTCGAGTGGCAATCGCCCATTCCACCTCGACCGGATCAAAGATATCGATGTCATCGTCCGTAACCACAACGTGCTTGATATCCGCTATCGAGAGAAGCGCGGTAATAGTATTCTTTCCGTCGCCGGGCTGTTTTCTGATAGCCGCAATGATATGCCAGTGGCAACAACCTCCGGGCGTCACATTGATGGCCGTAGCGCTCACACCGGCCTCATGGAGAACCCGCCACGCGGCCGCCTCATAGATAGGCGCGCTCATCCAGATATTTTCCCAGGGCATATGAAGCGCATAGTAGATAGGGTCGCGCCGGTGCATGATCGCTTTTATCCTCACGCGTGGGTTGTAATGGACACCTCCCATCAAACGGTTGAACTCACAAAATGGACCTTCCGGTTGAGTCCAACCCTCGGGTATGATCTCCCCTTCTAGAACTATTTCAGCATCCGCAATGCACGGAACCGGAATGGTCTCCCCCGGAGCAAGAGCCAATGGCTCGGCTCGTAGGCCGCCTGCATAGGTCAGCTCATTAGTTCCAAGGGCGGCCTTGAAGGTCGATGCCACCATCTCGTAGGGATGGGTACCGATAGCGATCGAGATAGGGAAAGGTCTCTTTGCTTGCAAGGCTCGCTCGGCATACTTTCTCAGGTTGTTAGGCGTGACAATGTCGATTCCGGTAATATTTTTCTCTTTCAACATCAGGCGATACATCCCTGCGTTCATCCCGTATTCAGGATCCTCAGCAATAACCACTGCCCCGGTGATCATGGGGCCACCGTCGAAGAGCGAAAAGATCGGCACCGGCAACTGATAGAGATCGACTTTATTCTTTGTAAGAATCACCTCCTTCACCAGAGCCCTTGTGGACAGCTTGGGCTTGATAGGATGCTCCATAGCCGACCTCAGCTTTGCCTCAATTTCCCCGTAAGGAACCCCCATACCGAGAGCCAGGCGCTTTCTGGACTGTAAAAGACCTGATACCACCGGTATGGAGTAGCCCGTCACATTGGTAAAAAGTAGAGCCTTTTCCGACTGCGGGACTAAAGACGCAACGTTACGGAGATCCATAGGTTTGGTAATCTCGATCAGTTCGTCGTGCTTGCGTAGCGTTTGCAAATAATTTCTGAAACTAGCGCTCATGACAACTTCCCAGCGAGATCCAACATATTAGCAACGGATTACAGTATCAACGCGCTCTTAACTTGACAAGCCATGTTAGTTGATGGATACAAAACAAAGGCGTAGGTTTTAAACAGCTTATCCGCATGAAAAAAATGTAGACAGGGACGGGATTTTAGATACCGAGAAGAAAATGAGCGCATCTTTTGGACTAACCTTAGCGAATCGCGGAGTCATTATCGGCGCGATCAAGGCACGAGATCTCCTGGATATAACCGAGCGAGCCGAAGCCTCAGGCGCCTTCGATACAATCTGGGTAGGTGACAGTCTACTGGCCAAGCCGCGCCTTGAGTCGGTAACTTTACTTTCCGCACTTTCCGCGATTACGAAAAAGGTGCGTCTAGGCGTGGGCTGCATGGCGACGTTTGTTCATCGCCATCCGGCTCTCTTGGCCCAGCAGTGGGCGAGCCTCGATGTCCTCTCTAACGGCCGTGCGTTGCTGGCGGTCTGCCTGGGAGGGCCCAATGAGCAGAGCCCGGCGCAGGCGCTCGAGCATGTCGTGATGGGCATTAAAGCCAGTGATCGAGTTGCACGGCTCGAGGAGGGCATCGTCATACTTCGCAAACTCTTCCACGAGAAAAAAGTCTCGCACCATGGCCGCTTCTATCGGTTCGAAGGGGTAACCATAGAGCCATCTCCCGTCCAGAACCCCTGCCCCATTTGGATTGCAAGCAACCCTACCGGCCTCACATGGAAAGACGGCGCCAGCGCCTCAGAAGCGGTAATTGAGCGGAGCCTCCGGCGTGTAGCACGCTATGCCGACGGCTGGATGACTAATAAAGTGACTCCGGGCCAGTTCCGACAACAGTGGGCGCGCATTACTGCGATGGCACCGGAAGAGGGCCGCAACGCTGCCAAAATAGGAAGCGCCCTGTACCATAACATCAATATTAATAATGACAAAAAGGCTGCCCTTGAGGAAAGCAAGGCCTTCCTGGATAAGTATTATACTTCCAATTTCAGTGCAGCGTTTGTTGAGGGATTTACAACCACAGGCAGCCCAAGACAGTGCATTGAACACCTAAAAGCTTACTTCGAAGCAGGTTTAGAACACATCACGCTTCGAATGGCATCCTGGGATCAACAGGGACAACTCAAGAAATTCCTTGGCGAGGTAGCGCCTGCGTTCCAGTAAAGTTCAACCAACGATCAATCATCGCCGTGAAAGAGTCTGTCGCGCTTCTTATCTCGAACCAACCCAATGACAAAAGCCGACTATGTTGACCGGCATTGATCACATAGTGATTGTCGTTTCGGATCTGGAAGCAGCAGTAAAAGACTATGAGCAACTGGGTTTTAGAGTAGTTCCCGGAGGAAGACATCCAATCGGCACATACAACGCACTGATTTCCCTTGCTGATGGCGCCTACATCGAGTTGATCGCCTTCTATGAAGGAAACCGTGAGCATCGCTGGTGGAACCCTCTGCAGAAGGGAGGTGGTCTCGTCGATTTCTGTATGCAGACTGATGATTTGACGAGCGATACCGCAAGGTTTCGTAGCGCGGGCGTCAATATCGATGACCCGCAGCCTCTGACGCGTATGCGACCCGATGGCACCCAACTAAGATGGGTTCTCTCAATCCCGCGCGAGGGCCACCGAGGAGTCGCACCATTTCTTATACAAGATGAGACGCCACGAGAGGAGCGGATCCCTCGGGAGAAAACTCACAAGAATGGAACTATCGGCATCGGCACGGTAACCGTGGCCGTAGACGTAGACGATTTGCCTACTGTCCGTCAGTGGTACAGGAGCGCTCTGGGCTATAACGGGGAGCCGATCAAACAGGATAATATACAGGCTGAGGGTGTACGTTTTAAGATTGGTTCTCACCGGCTCGAGTTCGTTAAGCCTGTGACGGAACAGAGCCCGCTTGCTGAATGGCTTCAATTGCGTGGCCCATCACCCTACGCTGCAACCCTCCGTTCCAATACTAAAAAACCAACAAAGTTGGAAAAGAACCTCACTCACGGCGCCGCGCTGTCGTTTGAGTAAAGAGGCAACCTTACCGAGAACGGGGCAGTTGATATAAGAAATATCGGGTGATATGAGTTTAAGCCTTTATTAATCAATACTGCTACCTCAGAGAAACAGGAGGGTAATGTTATGAAACGTTGGCTTTTAATAGGCGGGGGTTTGATAGTCCTGATCATCGTCGTCGTTTTTTTCCTGTTCTCTAAACTCGATTCACTGATCATAGCCGCCGTCGAGAAATACGGATCGGAGATCACCCAGACCAAAGTACAGCTGAATGAGGTAGATATTTCCCTCACTTCTGGCGAGGGTGCCCTGCGTGGACTGACCATGGGCAACCCCAAAGGTTTCAAAACTGACAGCGCTTTTCGTCTTGGAGAAATCAGTATAAAGCTCGACGTCAGTACGGTCACCCAGAACCCAGTTGTCATCAAGGAAATCGTTATTTCAGCACCACAGGTCACTTACGAGCTTGGACCTAAAGGGAGCAACATCGACGCCATCAAGCGTAACGTCGATGCGTATATGGGAAAAATGCGGAACAAAACGAGAGACAAGAGCACCTCTAAGGGCAGTGACAAAGAAGGCCGGAACCTTGTCATTGAGCACCTTTATATTCGGGACGGCAAGGTCGACATCAGCTCCACCGTCTTACAGGGCAAGACACTGAGTGCGCCGCTGCCCGATATTCACCTCACCGACATCGGCAAAAAGAAAGGCGGCGCCACACCCGGCGAAGTGGCCGAAAAGGTACTGGGCGCACTCAGACAAGCAGTTGGAAAGGCAGTAGCGAGCGTCGGCCCCGGCAAGTTGCTTGGCACGGCCAAGGAGGGGGTAGCGGCCGCCAAAGGTGCGATAGAGGAGAGTGCCAAGGGCGCCGCCGATTCACTCAAGAAACTGTTCGGTAACTAATACAAACGCAGTAAGTAAGTTTACATTTCCTCGGTGGAAGGAGCCTTCAGGCCGAGGGAAATGGGCCAGTGCCTTGAGGGCCGCCGCCCCTACCCCTTTACGTGATTATTCCTACCGTCTGGGCCTGCACCAAGCCTCACGTTCGGTTCCCTCGTCCTTCAGTCTCCTTCCCCTCGGAATAGCCTCAATGTAACAAATTTAAATACGCTTGTATTAACTTAGCGGTGTCAAAGAAGTTAAAAACGACACCTCTACTTCTCGACCGATTCTCAGCGCTGCAGGGCTATAAAGGCAAAGACCTTAGCCGCCTCGAAGACGCTGTTGACTGAAACCAAATCGTGGTCCGTGTGCTGGAAGCGGATATCTCGTGAGCCATAGTTGACAGCCTGAATTCCCTTCACGTTCAGCAGGCCCGTATCGTTTGCCGCCGTTGAGTAATTGTATTCAGGCTCTCGTCCGAGCATCACTTGAATGGCCCGACTCAGGGACTTCACTACATCAGCATCCTTCGATACTTCACTTGGGTACATAAAGTCCTTCGCCTTCACTTCTATACTGAAGGGTTCGACATGGCCGATAGCCATCTCTAGCTCTCGAATAGCTTCGCCTTGGTCGTCACCTGGAAGCAACCTGCGGTCAAAGACCACTCGACATTCGTTCTGGATCGTGTGTGTCGCTTTGGGAAAACTCTCAATGGCAGTCGCAGTTAACGTGACCTTTCCGAGTTCAGGATGAACCCGGTGCGACGGATACGGGATCAAGGGTTTCAGCTTTTCTAAGACCTTGACGGCACCGTCGATGGCATTGACACCCTCCCAGGGTCTGCTGCTGTGGGCTTGCTTCCCCCGGACAACCACATGAATATCGACACGACCTTTATTTCCAAGCTGGATCTCCGGGGGACCGTCAATAATCCCCCAATCGGCTTCGACCTTGTCGTGTTCCAGTAAGTAGGCTAGGGAATCATGCCGCCCGCTCTCGCCAGCGGTGCTGGTGACAAAAATGAGATCCCCCGAGAGCTCTACCTTACAGGCACCAATGAATTTAATAGCTGACATCATCGCCGCGAGACTCCCCTTTTGTTCACAGGCGCCTCTGCCCCAGACACACTCGCCCTTAATTCCGTAAGGCGTACCATCTAAGACCGCACCAGAATAAGGGTTCTGCATGGTGCTGGGCGCGGCGTTCATAGCATAGGCCATCAGCAAAAGCCGCCTCCCTTTTTCTTTTCCTTTGTGGAAAGAAATAAGGTTGCCTATTCCACCAATGACGGGCTGAATTCCTGACTCCTCCAGCTCCGGTTTAACCACATCGCGGATTAACGACAGGATCTGAGGCTCCTCCTCAAGCAAATCCGTTTGAGGACTGGGAATTTGGACAAGCTTAACAAGCAGCCGTTTCACTTCATTATAATCAAGAGCTTCTTCAATAAGTCTTTTTATTTCAATGGGTTCCATAACTTTTAAAAGATATAGCTTGAGAGGAAAGAGCTTGAGTCGCCTTTAAGTCAACACCAATAGGTGGTCCGATCAACCGGGATATGTTGCAAGATTTCACCGGGTATATAATCTTCCAGCGTGATACGCTCCAATGCTTCTTTAGGACACCTTGAAACCGGCGAGAACGGGCGATCCAGAGGACGGGTCGCATCGACAATCATGGCCGAGGTTTTACTCGCATCCGTGAGCGATGGGTCTACGAAGCTCGCCCGCATGATCTCCTGGATGATCGAAACCTGCCTATGAGGTTGAACGCGAGTTGCCAGGGCCCAAAGGATCTCGGTCGGGTTATAGACATCAATATCATCGTCAAAAATGAAAACATTCTTACACTGATCGAAGCTCAAGGCCGCTGCTGCCGCTCGGCCCGGGTCTCCCTCGGACATCTTTTTCATTGAGATAAAGACATTCAACAGGGCGTGCCGACCGCTTTTGCATACGGCCCTTACTCCCGGCACCGCTTCCCGACAACGGCGCAAATAGGCCCCTTCACGTGCCAGGTCCAGCCACGGTTTATCTCCCTCCGGGGTAATGATCGACTGATGCATCGCATCTCTGCGGTGCGTAATCGCCCTAACCTCGTATAGAGGGGAGTGCTGAAACCCCTGGGATCCGGTGTATCCATTGACCTCTCCAAAAGGTCCCTCTACCACTCGCTTCCCAGGGATCAAGGCTCCTTCTATCACAATCTCCGCATCCGCAGGGACGAGTAATCTCTCTCCGTAAGTCTCTGAGGGAGTGAGGCGCAACGGCTCCTGGAGGTAGCCTCCAATCACCTCGTATTCATCCACCTCAAAGGGGCCACGATAGCAGGCACCCATCTGATAGGCGGGATGATGACCGGTAACGGTAGCAATGGGGCACTCTTCACCATGCTCTTCGTATCCTTTAAAAATCCTCCACATATGCTGCAAGGAAAGAAGGCACGCAGTGTGGCTTCGGTCCTTCACTTCCATCCGGTGGTAGGAAACATTGTAGACACCCCTCTCTCGATCTCTACCCACACTGGACATATCGATATAGGGACCACCGTCCATTTCGTGATGACGCATAAGCGGAAGCTCGTAGAGGTCCACCTCCGACCCCGTGTGAATCACCTCTTTGACTGGGGCCTCCGTCTTGTTCACGACCACAGGCTTCAGCCTTTTTTCTTCTCTCCTCAAACACTCAACAGCCAATTCTGCACGATTCGTATCCCTGGAGACTCCCAAAGCGATCTGGATCCTTCTGAGCGTCATTTCACAGTTCATCACCAACTTGATTTTGCTTACCCGCCCATGGAGATTGAGTGGTTGGTCGAAGATCAGAATGGGAAACTTTTTAAGCGCCTCCAGGTGCTTAATGACAGCCGTTACGTCGTAGTTGGCAGGGTTAACTTCCTTTGAGATGTGAATCACCTCTTGCGGCACCCTGCTGCGGATGTCATCCAGAAAGGTTCTTAGGCTTTTTGGCATGTTGAGCCTTAGTGAAGAATGCTGCCGCCATCGACAACGATGGTCTGCCCTGTTACGAAGTCACTCTCGGATGAGGCAAGATAGATGAGGGTCCCGGTCAAGTCTTCCGGGCTCTCAAGCCTTTTGATGCATCTCGCCTTCAGTTGAAAATCAATGAACTCTTTAGGCACCGTCTGACCCTCATGCTGCACCAGACCGGGAGCGATAGCGTTAACGCAGATACCATACTCGCCCATTTCCCTGGCCAGAGCACGGGTCATCCCTATGAGTGCCGCCTTGGAAGTTACATAGTGAACGAAAAGGGGCGTCCCCGCCATGGCGGTGGACGACGAGATGTTAATGATCTTGCCACCCTTCTGCTTTTTCATCTGAGGAAAAACCGCCTTGGCACAGAGAAAAGGCCCCTTGATGTTGACCAAGGCGACCTGATCCCATTCGTCGGCCGGGATGTCGTAAAAGAATCGGCGTTTGATAGTTAAAAAGATAGCAGCGTTATTGATCAGGATATCGATCCGGCTGAACCTCCTGATCGCCTCCTCAGCCATCTGCAGCGTATCTTCTTCTTTTGACACGTCAACCCTTAAGGCTACGGCCTCACCGCGCGCCTCACCGATCTCCCGAACGACCCCATCACCGTCAGTAATATCGGCAATAACGACGCGCGCACCCTCTGCGGCCAGCCGCTTGGAATAGACCGCGCCGATATTCCGTGCCCCGCCGGTGACGATCGCCACTTTACCTTCCAGTCTCATGAACGATTTCTCACCTGAGATTCGCTAGGTGCTCTTTGAAGTCGGGAGGTTTCCACCACAGATCGATCCCTAGCCTCTCCGCAATGATCTTAGCTGCATTATAGCCGGGCGCTCCAGTGATGTTGCCTCCCGGATGACAGGATGACCCGCACAGATAGAGACCTTCGATGGGAGTGCGGTACTGCGACCAGCCGGGGAACGGCCTGTTCTCCAGTGCCTGATCTCCGCTGTATTCACCGATCATCCAGTCCCCGCAATACATATTTCTATCGTGACGCTCGATGTCCAGGGGCGTACCCGAGTCCTTTGAGAGGATATTGTCTTCTGTCAAGTTCGGTGCGTATCGACGCCAGACGGCCAGCTGCTTTTCGAACCACTCGTCCCGAACCTTGTCCCAATTTAGCGGGTTGCCCCGCAGGTTGTACGGAGCGAGTTGCCACATGAAGGCCGTTGCCTTTCCGGAGGGCGCCTGTGTCGGATCATGGTAGGAAGGTGTAGCCCCGTTCATAAACGGCTTTCTTGGAAGCTTGCCGGTTCTGCAGTCTTCAAAGAGATTTTGCAAATCCTTGTAAGTCTCCAGGCCGACAATATGCATAAAGGATCCGATCACCTCTGGATGTCTTTCCTCCGTGATATACTTCGGCCGCTCGTTCAAAGCGAGATTGGTAGCAAAGATAGGTGTCGTTTTTGAGAATCGGAAATTTGCCACTATCTCCGCAAACTCTGGATCGAGATTCTCACGCCCCACTAGCTTGATGAATGTCTCGACCGGATTTACGCTTGATGCAACGAACCTCCGCGCCTTAACGACGGTCCCGTCCTCCAGCACAACGCCTGTGGCCCGGCCATCCTGAACCAGGATGCGCTCGACCCCATCTGCCTCGATGTAATCAACGCCATTGTGTGACAGCATGTGGGCGAGGTTGTCTCCAAGGGCATGCGACGTGCCGCGACAAAGTTGGGGGTTCACGCCCCAGGCGATCATGGCGGGAATCAAATAGCCTGTTCTTGCTCCGTCCAGTTCGTAGCCTCGCATCACTCCGAGAAAACCGATAAAGGCCTGAACTCGTGGATGCTCGAAGTGTTCCAAGATGAACTGTTCCGGGGTCGTGTCGAAATACCTAAGGTATTCCCGTCCCTCCGGAACCCGTTCGAGCAGTGGTCGTTTCTCTTCAATCGGCACCGGCACCGCGTAGGTTTCAGGAAAGACGATATTCTTGACTACTGGCTGCCAACGTATCCAAATCTCTTTGAAGGTGGCGGCATCTCTTTTGGAAAACTGTCGGATCGTCTCGACTGTCCGGTCCACATCGGCAAACCAGGCGAGGTAGCTCTTGTCCAGGAAGTGTTGGACGACACCAGGGTCTGGCTTGTAGTAGTGGATCCCAAATTGATCCAAATCCAGGTCTTTATACCATGGCAGCGTTAAGAGACCACGGTGAAAGACCGAGTGGATATTGTGCCAGAAACCGGGGTAGTTCCGGTCTTCATGCGAGTCCAGTCCGCCTCCGACCTCCATGTTCTTTTCCAGCACCATGATCTTCTGCCCGGACTTGCCTAGATAACCGGCACAGATCATCCCGTTGTGGCCGGCGCCAATCACTACGCCATCGTACTCAAGGATCTTGCCCATCGTTCTGTTTCTTACCTCTCGGTTGCCGGCCTCCTGATTTCGAGGTCAAGGTCTTCCCTGATAATCTGCCAGGCGTTTCGTCCCGAGCCCGCAATCACGGCGTCTGCTGGGTGGGTCGCAACCCCCACTTGATAGAGCCTCTCGATCGGCGTCTGGTAGTGAGCGAGTTCCGGAATCGGCCGGTTTTCTCCCATCTGACCGGGTATCTTCCGCGCTACCCAGACCGATCCGCGACGCATATTTTGCCAACGCCCGGAGAGGTAGAACGGGTCGAGGGCGACCTTCATCTGGATATTTTCATCGGTCAGGTTGGTCGCATATTTCCGCCATTTGCCAAGGACCTGATCCATAAAACCGTTCTTCAGCTTTACCCAGTCCTCGGCTTTCTTGCCTTTAAGTTGAAACGGGACTGGCATAAACACAGTCGCGGTATGCTTCCCAGTCGGCGCCTGGAGTGGATCGAATTGCGTCGGACAAGAGATGTGAAGGCAGAGATAACTTGGAAACTCACCGGCACGAATTTCTTTCCACATCTCTTGAAGATCACTAGGCTTCTGCGGGCCGATATTGACGTTCATCGCCTCGCGGACTGACGAATCATTCGCCTCGTGGAGGGCATATCGGACCGGGGCCTTTAGGGCGAGATGTACCTGAAAGTAGGAGAACTCGTCGAGTTGGATCGCTTTGATCTTCTCGACAAAATCATTGGACAGCTTGTCTTCCCCAACCATCTCGATGAACGTCGAATACGGATCAACGTTTGAGATCACGGCAAGCCTGGCCTTCCACTCGCGGCCATCGCGCAATCTCACCCCCGTCGCACGGCCATTTTCCACCAGGATCTTCTCAACATGATGCACCGCACGGATTTGCCCACCGTTTCGGACATAGGCCCGCTGAAGAACCTGGGCAATCGAGTGGGATCCACCGCGGGCTAGTTCAGGTTTTTCGTCGCCGGCAATCATCTTCAAAACCTCAACACCACCACCGTGGTAGTCAATGCCGACGCCACGCGGAATCGCCATTTGGGACAGGACCAGGGCCTTAATGGCATCATTCTCAAAAAGCTCATCAACCACTTCTTCAGGGGTCATTGCAGAGAGGCGCTTGAAATCAACTGCCGCCGGATCGGCTTCAAGTACCTGAGAAAGCTTTCCGTTTTTGCCGGGAGGCCGACAGTAGTAAGGGATCAAGTAGTTGCGGATTAGGTTGCGGTACCTGTCGTGTGTCTGCCGCCAGCTCTCAGCATCGTTGGTGGAGAGCTTCTCTACCGACATTACCGTGGCATCCAGGGACTGATGGTGGGAAACCGACTTGCCATCCGCCAGCAACAGGGAACTAATGACCGGCGGAGAAAGGAACTCGGCGTGGTGTCCTTCCACCCAGTCCAGCTCATTCCACACCGGCGAAACATCTCGATTGTCCTGGAAGTACGCCAGCGTGTTGTGCCAGTAGCCTGGCAGCGTAATTTCTTCGCTAAAGAGTCTTCCACCATTCTCAAGCCGGCTTTCGCAGATGACCGTTTTCAAGCCTGCGAGCCCCAGGTAGGTGCCGAGGGCGAGGTTGTTTTGACCTGCGCCGACAAGGATAACATCCCATTCCTGATCGACCAGACGATCCCCTAGCGAAAATGACATGAAAGCTCTCTAACCTCAAAAACAAAGAACGAGAAAAGGTTATCTGAAGAAGAGCCGGTATGTCAATCAGCGAGTCTTCACCTGAGCAGATGTCAAAGCGAGGTGGAAACCCATAATCCGTGCGTAAGCATGCAACACCTTAAAAACCCT
>JAPUHZ010000098.1 GCA_027297485.1 Deltaproteobacteria bacterium | reverse complement strand
CAAGTACTCCGATTTGTTAAGTTCCCTACTTAGATTAAGCCCAATTAAGAGGGGGATCAATGGTTGTTTCGCCTATATTGCGGTGGAGGGAAGTGGATAGGAATCTTTAAGCCTGGACTTTTAAATAAGGTCCGGGCTTTTCATTTTCGGTCTCATTTTTAAGGAACTTTGAAATAGTGTTCGGAGTTTTTGCCTTTAACAACAATTTTTTTAAAGGAGGTAGAGAATGGAAAAAATAATTAGGAGCTTTCTAACAGGGTTATTTCTGTTAGCTTTTTTGGGTTTGTTGCCTCAAGGGGCTATGGCCCAGGAGACAGACGGCAAGATAAAAAGGCTGGAGGCGCTGGAGGCCAGGATTGACGCCAAGCTAGAAAGGCTCGAAGATTTAGAGGCACGGTTAGAAGCCCGTTTAGAAGTGGGCCTTCAGCCGGTTGCGGCTCGATCTCCGGGTGTAGCGACAGCAAGTGGCAACGGCATGAGGGGAATGCCTCTGGGTATGCCATCCGCTTCGGTGGCAGGCGTAGTCCCGCCAAGGGACGGAAGCTTATGGGGTGGTCAGGTTTCCTTCAGAGGAGGTTATACCCGTTTAGACAGAAATGCCCGGAGCACGACGTTCACTGGAGGCAAAACCGAAAAAGGGGGTTTTCTGGCTGGCGGCGCGTTGGATATACCCCTGATGAAGGACCCATGGTTGGGCAACCGTCTTTTAGGTCAGATCTCGGTGGATTTTAGCGGCATTGATGGAGAAACTACATTTTCTGTAACAGGCGCTAGAGGAAGACAGTCGCTATTGAAGATTGCGATCTCACCGAAGTACCGGATCGATACCTTGGGGAACATTCGCCCTTGGATTATCCCTATCGGAATCGCTTTCCTGTTGAGTACTCCACCTTCCGAAAGTGTTACCTATGCGACAGTGGGTGGGACCGTGGGTGCGGGCGTTGAGTATGTGTTGCCCGTGATGGAAGAACGGTTCTCCCTTGGTCTTCAATTCAGCTACAACTTTTTCGACAAAGGCAGGGTCAACATCAACACCAATCATTTCTCGGTAGGGCCATATGTCGGGATCAACTTTTAAGGAGGTGAGCGATGATTCCTCCATCTTTTGATTATTACACGCCAAGCACTGTAAATGAGGCGATCGGGTTGCTCAAGCAGCATGGTTCGGACGCCATGATCTTATCGGGCGGAATGAGCCTTATCCCTCTGATGAAGCTGCGCCTGGCTTCACCTAAGTGCCTTATTGACATTAACCGCATCCAGGGCCTCGGTTACATTAAAGAGGATGGCGGTTTTCTTAAGATTGGGACCTTGGCCCGGGAGTCTGATCTGGAAAGATCGGAGCTTGTGCGGTCAAAATACCCAATCTTGATTGATACGACCGCATTTATCGGTGATCCTCTTATACGCAACAGGGCCACTATCGGAGGGAACCTGGCGCATGCGGATCCGGCCAATGATCATCCGGCTACGATGCTGGCATTAGAGGCTGAGGTCGTGTTGACCGGACCCAAAGGCGAACGGAAGATCCCTATCTCAGGCTTCTTTACCGGTCTCTTTGCCACGGCCCGGGACCCTGACGAAATCCTCACGGAAGTCCGCATTCCTATCCCCCCACCTCGGAGTGGCGGCGCCTATTTTAAGCTGGAGAGAAAGGTAGGCGACTTTGCCACCGCAGCGGCTGCCGCCCAGTTGACCCTGGGAAGAGGCGATGTGTGTGAACGGGTGGGGATTGGCCTCACGAATGTCGGCCCGACACCGATCAAGGCAAAGAAGGCAGAGGGGGCCCTTCGCGGTAAAAAGATCGACACCGAAGCGATCAAGCGAGCGGCAAAATTAGCCTCCGAGGAGTGTGAGCCGAAAACGGATCTGCGGGGTTCGGCAGAATATAAGAGGGATCTAATTCGAGTGCTCACAACCCGGGCACTGAACCGTGCGCTTGGGCGGGCTCGAGGAGGGAAATAACCATGGCGAAACAGAAGATCAGTATCAAAATCAATGGGGTCGCGAAAGAGGCCGAGGTTGACCCAAGGCTCCTTTTGGTCCATTGCATCAGAGATCTCTTCGGCCTCACCGGCACCCACATCGGCTGCGATACCTCCCACTGTGGAGCTTGCACTGTGATCCTCGACGGGATGGCAATCAAGTCCTGCACGATCTTCGCTGTCCAGGCCGATGGTAGAGAAGTCGCGACCGTGGAGGGGCTGGAACAGGACGGGAAGCTCCATCCCATTCAGGAGGGATTTACTGAGGAGCACGGGCTGCAGTGCGGCTTCTGCACGCCAGGTATGATGATGGCTGCAACCGCCTTTTTGAAAGAGAATCCGAAACCCACTGAGGATGAGATCCGCGTGGGGATATCGGGAAATCTGTGTCGCTGCACCGGATATCTGAATATTGTGAAGGCGATTCAATACGCCGCCGAAAAGCTGCGACAAGGGGCTTAAGACTCTAAAGGGAGGAGAACCATGACACCCAGAACAAGTGCAGAAATCGGAGGGATGGGGCACTCCGTTAAACGCAAGGAGGACGCAAGGTTTATCCGAGGGAAGGGGACTTACGTCGATGATATACAGCTCCCAGGGATGGTCTATATGGATATCGTTCGTACCCCTTTTGCCCATGCAAAGATAAAGAAGATCGACACTTCCAAGGCCACCGCGATCCCAGGTGTGGCGGCCGTTATCACCGGAGAGACCTTAGCCGGCTACAAGCTCCACTGGATGCCAACCTTCATGTCGGACACGCAGATGGTCCTGCCAGTGGAGAAGGTGATGCACCAGGGACAGGAGGTAGCTGCCGTTATCGCCACGGACCGCTATATCGCCGCCGACGGTGTCGAGGCGGTAGAGGTGGAGTATGAGCCGCTGCCGGTTGTGGTGGATCCCTTCAAAGCATTGGAGCCAGGGGCACCGGTGCTGCGGACCGACAAAAAGGACAAGAAAGATAACCTTATATGGCACTGGGAGGTTGGTGATAAGGCAGCTACTGAGAAGGCCTTTAAGGAGGCAGATGTCAAGGTCAAGCAGGATATCTACCTACCGAGGATCGCCACCGCTGCCATTGAGACCCCGGGTTGCATAGCCCAGTTCGACAAAATAAGCGGAAGGCTGACGGTCTGGATGACCACCCAGGCGCCACACGCTGTCCGCACCGTCTTCGCACTTGTGGCGGGGCATGTGGGACTATCCGAGGAGAAGATCCGAATCATCTCCCCTGATCTCGGCGGGGGTTTTGGCGGGAAGGTGCCGATCTATCCTGGCTATGTGATCGCCGTGGCCGCGGCGGTCGTCACAGGACTGCCGATAAAATGGGTCGAGGATCGGATGGAGAATCTCCAGGCGGGATCCTTTGCCCGCGACTACCACATGACTGCGGAGCTTGCCGCCAAGAAGGATGGGACACTTTCCGCCCTCCGGATCAAGACGATCGCAGATCACGGTTACACCGATGCGGCTGCCAACCCGTCGAAATTTCCAGCCGGCATGTTCCATATTTGCACAGGCTCCTATGACTTCAAAGCTGCTTATACAGAGATGGACGGGGTCTATACCAACAAGCCGCCAGGCGGGATCGCCTACCGCTGCTCCTTCAGGGTGACTGAAGCTGTTCATGCCATCGAGCGGATGGTGGACATTATGGCGCATGAACTCAAGATGGATCCCGCCGAGTTGAGAAAGAAGAACTTCATCAAGCCGGAGCAATTCCCCTACAAGTCTGTCCTCGGGTGGGAGTACGACAGCGGCAACTACTTGGGCGCGCTTGAGAAGGCTATGGACAAGATCGGCTACGCCCAACTTCGAAAAGAGCAGGCCGAGAAGCGAAAAAAGGGAGAGCTGATGGGGATCGGGATTTCCAGCTTCACGGAGGTCGTAGGGGCAGGCCCGTCCAAGCACTTCGACATCCTGGGGCTAAAGATGTTTGACTCCTGCGAGATCCGTATCCATCCCACGGGAAAAGCCACTGCCCGCTTCGGGACCAAGTCGCAAGGGCAGGGACACGAGACTACTTACGCCCAGATCCTCGCCGAGGAGCTGGGGATCCCCGTTGACCACATCACAGTGGAGGAAGGAGATACAGACACCGCCCCCTATGGACTCGGCACTTATGCGAGCCGCAGCACGCCTGTAGCGGGCGCTGCTGGAGCGATGGCTGCGAGAAAGATCCGGGATAAGGCCAAGAAGATAGCTGCCTACCTCTTAGAAGCAAGTGAAGAGGATCTCGAGTGGGAGCCGGGAAAATTCTTCGTACGAGGAAACCCTTCCAAGGCTAAGACGATTCAGGAGATCGCCTTTGCCGCTTACACCAACTATCCTCAGGGAATGGAAGGGGGCCTTGAAGCGGTATCGTACTACGACCCGCCTAATTTAACCTTCCCCTTTGGGAGTTACATATGCGTGGTAGACATCGACAAGGGGACCGGGGAGGTGAAAGTCCGGCGCTTTATGGCGGTGGACGATTGTGGTAATATTATTAATCCCATGATCGTCGACGGTCAAATCCACGGGGGTTTGACCATGGGGCTGGCCCCGGCACTTTACGAGGAGATCAATTACGACGAACAAGGCAATATCCAAGGTGGAAGTTTCATGGATTACCTCATGCCCACAGCCGTGGAGACCCCTAGCTGGGAGACCGACAAGACCTGTACCCCATCGCCGCACCATCCGCTAGGCGCCAAGGGCGTAGGAGAGTCGGCTACAGTGGGCGCCCCTCCGGCGATCGTCAATGCGGTAGTAGACGCCTTGTGGCACCTGGGAGTTCGTCACATAGACATTCCGATCACTCCTCCCAAAGTGTGGCAGCTCCTCCGAGAGAAGGGCGTCACCGACTAGATGTCGTGATCGATTGAAGCCTGAGCTGCGACTCTGATGTGAGTCGAGCGAGGAGGTGAAACCATGGCAGAAAAGTTCACGCAAAGGTTTGAGCTGGATGCCCCGGTTGACCTGGTGTGGGCCTTTCTGACCGATCCGTATCAAGTCATCACATGTCTGCCTGGGGCAGCGATTACCAGCCGGATTGACGCTCGCACCTACCAGGGCACCATCACGGTAAAAGTCGGGCTAGTCACGGCGGACTACAAGGGGAAGGTGATCTTCGAGCGCCTAGATGCGGCGACGCACGAGATAGAGATTGTTGGCGTTGGCCAAGATGTAAAAGGCAAGGGAAGCGCTGAGATGCGGATGGGAAGTCAGCTCAGGGCTGTCGGGAGCGGGCATACCGAAGTCGTGGTGAATACTGAGGTCGTCATCACCGGTCTCTTTGCCCAAATGGGCCGGGGAATAATCCAGAGCGTCGCTGACCAGATGGTTACGCAGTTTACCGCCCAGTTGAAGCGGACCATGGAGCTTGCCAAGGCAAAATATGCCGATATCGTCAAGATTCACGCCGAGAGCTTTGTCAAAATTTACGCCCAAAAAGTGACCGACCTCCAGTCACTATCGGGGATTAAGGTCTCTGCCAACGGAGCAAATACCGCCTCATCCCCTTCCGACGTCATGAAGTACCTCGAGGCTATCAAGCAGATCGCGGGAGATATGATTTATAACAGTGCCAAAATCATTCTCAAAAATGCTGCTCAGAAAGAGAAGGTTCCACTCCCTGAGCTTTGAGCCTAGGTACAGGGGAGTCGTTAGCGACCTCCATGAATAACGAGGTTTTACAAAAATCCCACGATCTGCTAACTCAAGGGGTGCCCTTTGCCTTGGCTACTGTCGTCCGCAGAGAGCGACCTACTTCCGGCGAGCCTGGGGATAAGGCGATTATTACCGCTGATGGGAATTTTCTGGGTTGGG
>JAPUHZ010000097.1 GCA_027297485.1 Deltaproteobacteria bacterium | reverse complement strand
ACCGCCGCGTTCTTGACTTCTGGATGGGTTAGCAATGACCTCTCGATCTCGCCCGGTTCTACTCGGTACCCTCTAATTTTGACCATGAAGTCCTTGCGACCCAAATGAATTATAAACCCATCCGGCAATTTCCTCCCAAGGTCACCAGTCAGATAAACATTTTCATTGCTACCAGCTGGATCTAATAAGAATTTAGTCTTAGTTAGTTCCGGCTGCCCCCAATAGCCCGCCGCCAAATAACGGCTCTTAACCGCGATTTCGCCAACTTCACCTGGAGCAACGTCTCGACCATTATCATCGAGGATAAGAACTCCTTTATCTGGAATAGGATAACCGGCAAGAGTGCCTTCCTTTGGAAAGGAAAAGGTCCGATCCACGACCGCAGAACAGATGGCATATGCTTCTGTTGAGCCCATATGAAAGGCAAAATATGTTCCGTCGGAAAACTTGTGTTTGTACAGATCAAAGTCCGCTTGAGAGATTGGTTCCCCTGATAGATGAATTATCCGAACAGAGCGAAGCATTTCTCGACTAGAGTATGAAGCTGCAAGCTGACGAAAAACAGCCGGAGGGAGATGCAGGATTGTGATCTCTTCGTTCCTAATCCATTGTGCCATGCGATCGATACCAACAGACTTAATATCGAATGGAAAAAGAGAGGCTCCATTTAGGAGAGATATGAAAAGTTGAGCTCTCCCTGTGGCAAAATGGATCGAATGTATCAAGCTCAATTTGTCATCGGAACAGATGTGAGCCTCGTTGGTCAAAGCCATTATGTTGTGCAGTCGGCCACGATTTGTTTCAACAACGCCTTTAGGTTCACCCGTAGAGCCTGAAGTGTAGATGATCGATGTTTTATCATCTGGCAAGATAGTAACACGAAGATTTTCAGAAGAGACTGAATCATCAATTGCCGCCGTGTTGAGCGACGGACGATTATTATTAGATAGTCTCTGGGCACGTTCAAAATGATGGTCGTTGGTCAAAATCAAAGCTACGCTAGAGTCTTCTAACACATAAGTCATTTTTTTGGGTGGCCACGATGGATCCAAAGCGACGTAAAACTTGCCAGCTTTTAAGGCACCAAGAATCGCGGCAATGCCGTCGATGCTATCTTCAAATAGCAAAGCGATCAGCTCCTTGTCTGGCACGTGTTTTTTAAGAATTGCGTGTGCAATGCGGTTGGCGATCCGGTTCAATTCGTCATACGCTAAGGCACGATCCCCCATCTTAATCGCAATCCGATCAGGATACATGCGCACGATCTTCTCAAACCGCGCCGGAATCGATATCTCGACATCCTCCTTGGGGAACTCAACGAACCTCCCCGTCGGATGAAAACATTTGTCCTGGATCGCCCGCTGCTTCGGTGGAAGTTCAGAATTAGCAGTGGAAATATTGGTCATATGCTGTTGGCGGACACTAAGGCATCAACCTAATTAATGCTGGAAGAATGTTAACCCAACCATTTTCCTCCATTCCCCTTGATCTAGTCAAGCATTAGGAGACCCCATATTTTGGGATCGTTTGGGATCCTCTGAACGGCAAGGAGGTTTACCAGCGATTTGTGCCTGATTTCGAGTGCCTAGGAGGATATTTCCTTGCAGGACGCAATTAAACGACGCTTTAATTGAGTCTCATGGGAAGCAATTGCAGGGCTAAAGCACGGTCTGGCTTTCTTTCCGGTATGTCATCTTTTGCTGGGAGAAGGGGGGTCGAAGGATATACTGGGCCAGACTCTCGCGGTCGGGTTTGGCCCAACTTTGGATTTTGACCTGATCGTGGACGTTGAAGCCGGAGTTTTTCCAGGGGAGAAGTTTTTCGACCTATTCCCTGCTGAAGCTTAGGTCCTTTCACTCAGCCTTGATCATCATGGGCTTGCCTTTATCACCCACCTGAAAAACTACGATCTTCGTAACATCGGTCGTGCTCAAGTTCCGGGCTTGCATCACACTACGGATGGGTTCTTGATATAGCTTGCCGGCTTTTATTGTCTGGCGTCCTGCCTTCTCGGTATTTATGGTGAGCTCGCCTTCAAGGACATAGACAAAGACGGGACCAGGGTGGAAATGTTTCCCTCCAACAAAGCCGGGAGGGAGTTCGAAATGTTTTATGATTACTTTCTTCCCCTCCACTCCGGTCAGCGGTGTTTCTAGGAGCGAAGTCACTTTTACTTTCGGCTTGTATTCCTGCTCGGCCGCATTGGCATTCTGGAAACCGGTTGCTGCCATGGCCATCACTGCTAGGAAAACGAGGCTAAACGGGCGGATTGCTACTCGCATGGGCTCCTCCTTTGATTTTAAATGGTGGTCGCAGCAGGACTCGAACCTGCGACCTCTTGCATGTGAAGCAAGCGCTCTAACCAACTGAGCTATGCGACCAACCGAGAAGTCCCTCTTAACATCTCCACCCTAAGGGTTCAAGAGAAACCCCCCCTTGATCAACCGGCTGGGAGACATGCAGTTGCAGCGAACATTATTAACGTTATGTCGCTCCTTTTTTCTGCTTGACCCTCTGATTCAATGACTCCATGATGCCGGCGTTGACTGCGGCAATGACATCCACGGCCGCATCGAGCTCTTCCTCTGTCATCCCTGCATTCCTTGCGCCCGCAAGGCGTCGCTCCACTCAAGGCTCACAGTTGCGTGTCATCGCTACTGCCAGCCCCAAGAGCATCTTCTCGCGCTCGCTCAAGCAGGTCACACTGTGAGCCTCACGGTAGAAGGTGCGAAAGTCGGCTCTCTTCAAAGTCATCAACTCCTTCCTTGCTCGTATCAAAGCTTGCTTCCTTAAAACCCTATGGCAATTTTTCTCCACAAACCAGCGCGAAGCCAAACTTCCCCCGGACATGGGGTTTCTCTCCTTTCATTTCGTAACAAAAATACTTTTCTTGAAAGCGCCGTCTTAACTCAGGAGACTCCTCCTGTAACTGTTTGGCGATCTCCAGCCAATGCCTGCCAGTGGGAATTCCTTCCATCCCGTCCTGATCGACAGAAAAGGTGTGAAGGTCGGCCCTGATGACACGAAAGCCTGCACGGGTGAGGAGGTCCTGGATGTCCTCTAAGGAATGGTAGTGAAAGTCATCCCCGTGCGCACTGCGCAGGATCCGGTTGATCAGATCATGGATCGCCTCATCCAGAGAATCTTCTGCCGTGGCCACAACCGGGTCTAAAATGACGAACCTGCCCCTGGGCTTAAGAACGCGCCAGGCCTCGCGCATCGTCAGAGGGGGATGGCCGAAGTGGTGTAGAGCAAAGACCGTAAAAACCCGATCGAAAACCCCCGCACGAAAAGGGAAGCCCTCGGCGGCCCCGGCAGCGCAAAGAAAGCCGGGGATGGGCTCCTTCCCTTCTTGTTCCTGGGCCACACGGAGCATGGCCAGGGCTTCATCGAGTCCGATAATTTTTCCGCCCTTGAGAGATTGCGCCACCGGGCGGGCAAAACGCCCGGTCCCGGTCGCAAGATCCAGCACCCACTCCCCCCCCTTGCATCCAACGGCCTCGACTAACCTTGGGGTCAACTGTGCACGGATATCCGATTCTGCTGCCTTTCGGTCATACTCCCGGGCATGGGAGTGGTCATGAAACCGAGCCTTATCAGATTGCATTTTAGCTTCCTGCCATCCCTTCAATGACTTTCCACTGCTCCTCACTTATCGGTAATACCGAAAGGCGTGGCAAACGTAAAAGATCAAATTTAGCCAGTTTGGGATTGGCCTTCATCTTTGCAAGGGAGACAGGGCGCGAGAGGGCTTTGGCCGGCTTGATATCCACCACATGGAGTTTAGGATCCTTTTTTTTCGGGTCCGGGTAAGATCCCCTCAGGGCCTGAGCGATACCTACGGCGGCCTTTTCGTCCCCGGTATGATAAACGAGTATCCAATCGCCCTTTTTGACTCTGGAGAGGTGCTTTAGGGCCAGATTGTTTCTAATCCCGTCCCATACCGTGCGTTTATCCTTCTGCAGTTGTTGAAATGAATAGGCACCGGGCTCCGTCTTAAAAAGCCAACGATTCGCCATAGCCATACCCTCCGACCTCATACTTATATAGTCTTGATAGACGGGCGGATGTCAATAGTCAAAAATTGCAGTTGTTTATCGAACATGATAAGAGAACGTCATGTCTTCTTTTACTGATTTCTGCGCCGACTTTTTTAAAAAATACTTCGACCTTCATCCCACCGAGGCCATCTACTATGGGATCGAAGGGTACGACCACCTGCTGAATAATTATAGCGATGAGGCTTACCGCGAGCAAAAGGCTTTCGCTCAAGACTTTCTCCGACGGCTCCGTCAAGTTTCCGTCAAAGGTCTGACCAAGGACGAGACAATCGATTACGCCCTTCTGGAGGGAAAACTTACCATTGAAAACTATGAATTCCAAAAAGAGGACTACCGACTGAAATGGCCGGAAACTTACCTTCCGACTTATCATATCTATATTCTGACTGTACGTCCCACTAACGACGTCATAAAAAACACCGTGAGCCGCCTTGAACAATCCCCGGAGATCATCGACCAGGGCATCCGCAATCTGAGCAGACCAGAGGCCAATCCCCCTCGTCTTTGGACAAACATGGCTATCGAAGCGGCCAACGGGGGCCTTAAGTTCCTCGATAACCTAGTGAACTTGCCCAAGATCAAAGATGCTCTAGCGGATCCGGGGCCGTTCAAAGAGATGGTTGAAAAGGCAAAGGGGGCCTTAAAGCAATTTGCCGAATTCCTTCATCGAGATCTAATTCCCCGAAGTCGTGGCGTCTATGCAGTCGGTGAGGAACATTACCATCTATTGCTCAAAAAGCGTCACTTCCTAAATCATGACGCCCAGGGCCTCCTCACGCTGGGGGAAAATCTGTTCAATAAGACCAAAAAGGAACTGGCAGAACTGGCGGAAGAAATTGCTCCGGGCAAGACTATCCAAGAAGTCACACTCAAGATTCAGGAAAACCATCCCTCAGCCGGCGAGCTCCTTCCCAGTTATCAAAAGGCAATGGAGGCTGCCCGCAATTTCGTCAGGGACCAGAGGTTGGTATCTTTTCCCCTGCGTGAAGAGCTCCGCGTGGTGCATACTCCCGAATTCCAACGCCACGAGATTCCATTTGCTGCCTATCTTTCCCCTTCCCCGAAAGATCCGGAACAGATCGGCTATTACTACGTGACACCGGCAACGGACAATGACCTGCTCAGAGAGCACAACTGGACGGGACTTGAGAACACCTCAGTCCATGAGAGCTACCCGGGACATCATCTCCAATTCACAGTGGCCAATTCGATCCCAGAGGCCTCGACTCTGCCAAGGCTGATGAATGAGTCCTCGGTTTTTTATGAGGGATGGGCCCTTTACTGCGAACAACTCATGCAGGAAAAAGGATTTCTAAAGACCAAAGAACACCGCTTCGTCATGCTGAAAGATCGGCTTTGGCGGGCCCTGCGCATTATCATCGACGTGAAGACGCAGACAGGCAAGATGTCCTACGATGAGGCGGCAGAGCTTATGGTGCGCGAGCTCGGTTTTCCCCGCGCTCAGGCGCAGGCCGACCTCAACTGGTACAGCCAGTCTCCATCGATCCCCATGGGATACGCCCTGGGTTGGTCAATCATCATTCGTCTGCGCAACCAGGAAAGAGAGAGATTGGGGGCACGGTTTAATCTCTGCGAGTTCCACGATCGGCTTCTCAGCGCGGGCAGCATATCGCTACCCCTGGTGGAAAAAAGGCACTTTTCAGAATGAGCCAACTTGAACATTTTGAACTGCTTGAACGGTTTGAACCGACCGCTAACGTTCAAAAAGTTCAAACCGTTTAATTCGTTCAATTCGTTTAAACGTGATGAAAGCTAAACAAAAGCGGCGCGGTCCTTTGTTGGGCGCCCACATGTCTATTGCCGGGGGGGTGGACAAGGCCCTGTTAGAAGGGAAGAAAGTAGACTGCGATGTAATCCAGATCTTTACTAAATCCTCCCGCCAATGGGCCACCCAACCTTACACTTCTGAAGAGGTCAAAAATTTCGTGACCAACCAAAGGGAGACGGGAATTGCCATCGTGGTTGCCCATGATTCCTACCTTCTCAATCTTGGATCCCCGAACGAGGGGCTAAGGAAGAGATCCATCCAAGCTTATATCGATGAGATGGAACGCTGCGAGACATTATCGATCCCCTATCTTATCACTCATCCCGGCGCCCACACGGGTGCGGGAGAAGAAGAAGGGATCAAGACTGTTGCCCGCTCTTTGGATGAGATCCATTCCGCCTGCCCAGGAACTCATGTCAAGATCACTCTGGAGATTACCGCCGGGCAGGGGACCAATCTCGGTTACCGCTTTGAACAGATCAGGGACATGGTCGACGCTACCAAGGATGGAGATCGTCTGAGAATCTGTTTTGACACGGAGCATGCCTTTGCCGCAGGCTACGACATACGCACCAAGGAAGGATACGAACGGACCTTCAGTGAATTCGATGAAATCCTTGGCCTGGAACTCTTAGCCGCCTTTCACATCAACGACTCGAAAAAAGAGTTTCACTCCAGGGTGGATCGCCATGAACATATCGGCAAGGGGTATATCGGTGTAGAGGCCTTCCGGCTGCTCATGAATGATCAACGCTTCTGGGGGCTTCCCATGTGTCTGGAGACTCCCAAGGGACCGGATCTCAAAGAGGATAGGGAGAATCTAGCGTTGCTCCGTGGTTTGATAGAGAAGCGGTAAGGCACGAAATTACTGCCTCATTCGACCTTTTGGTCGAATCGCTCGACAAATCCGCCGAACTCTCCCTGCGCTCCATCTCGACCCACTATCGGAACTCCCCGAAAAATCAGCTTTTCCCTTGAGCAAAGTTTTGGCATCACAATTGCCACCCTATCGAGAAAGAAGAATCTAATACGATCGTATTTAAACTTGTTACATTGAGGCTATTCCGAGGGGGAAGGAGACTGAAGGGCGAGGGAACCGAACGTGAGGCCTGGTGCAGACCCAAACGGTAGGAATAATCACCCCCATTTCCCTCGGCCTGAAGGCTCCTTCCACCGAGGAAATGTAAACTTACTTACTGCGTTTGTATTAGTATGCGAGAGCCTGGAGCTCCTGCACCTTCCGCATATTTTTATCCTAACTTTAGCGTGAAAATGGTCATAATTTCTTTGTAACTAATGAAATCTATAATAGAATTGGCTTTACCGAAATTTACTCTTAATAGCTTCCATGCCAAGGATTCTTCTCGTGTCTGCCATTTTTAATAATTCGCATAATACGCATCTTATCCGAGATAGGAAATGAAGCTGCCCGCATGAGAACGTGCAGTCATTGAGCCGGCGAAGATCCGGGACTATCTTCTTTCCACTTCGCACCCGGTCGGGCGCTTCAAGGCCCCTTTTTTCGCCAGTCTCGGATAACGCGGAACTGGGACAGGACAGCCCGTATGGCCAGAAGCACGAGATTCGTGGTACCCTAAACGGCCCTTCAGGAAAGTCGGCTGAAGTGTTGACTGTCTGGATTAGTCTTTTCGGTGCGGACGTGCCAGAGTTCGTGACGGCGTTCCCGGGGGAAATGACATGATGTACAAGGTTCTTGATACCGTAGTGCTTGACCCGGACCTCCCACAGCAAGGTCTCCGCAGCGGAGACCTTGGCACTGTTGTGTAGGTGTATGAACCCGATGGTCTGGAGGTCGAGTTCGTGACTGCATCCGGTAAAACTC
>JAPUHZ010000096.1 GCA_027297485.1 Deltaproteobacteria bacterium | reverse complement strand
CCTTCCACGGAAATCTCTTCAGCGGGTATTATGGTAAGCTAAAGACAGCCGCCATCTTGGTTGCGGAAAGATTCCTTGGATGGCTAATTATGGATCGAGTGATTGCAATAAGTGAGACACAGAGAGAAGAGCTGATCCGATACCGAATTTGTCCACGAGAAAAGATCAATGTTATACCGTTGGGTCTCGAACTGACCCGCTTCATAAATTGTTCAAGGTTTAAAGGAGAACTCAAAAAGGAGCTTGGATTATCAGACGATACTCTTCTCGTTGGAACGATAGGCCGATTAGTTCCGATTAAAGGTCTTTCTTATCTCCTAGATGCGATTTGCAAAGTTGCACAATCGGCTAACAGGGACTTTTGTCTTGTGGTTGTTGGCGATGGCTTATTGCGCAGAGACCTGGAGCAGCAAGCATCGGTTCTGGGCGTTGAAAAGAGGGTCCGGTTTTTGGGCTGGCGCTTTGATTTAGAGAAAATTTATTCAGACTTGGATGTGGTGGTTTTGAGTTCGCTTAACGAGGGCACTCCGGTCTCTCTCATCGAGGCGATGGCTGCTGGTAAAGCTGTCGTAGCAACAAAAGTGGGCGGGGTTCCCGACTTGGTTGAGGATGGCAGGACGGGCCTACTGGTTCCATCGAAAGATTCTGATACACTGGCAGATGCGATTCTCCGAGTCCTGAAAGATAACTCTCTGCGCAGGCGCTTGGGTGAGCAGGCAAGGGTTGCAGTTTATCCCAAATATGATGTAGCTCGCCTAATTGAGGACATGGAAAATTTCTATCTTAGCGCAGTTTCTTCTGAAACCGCTTCTTTTGTCAACAAAACATCCCATCACGAGACCTAAAGCCCGTCCGGGAGGATTATTACGGGCAAGCGAGCTAAAAGAGAGGAGCACAAGAAGCAGATGAAATATCTATTAACCGGTGGGGCGGGATTTATCGGTTCGCATCTGGCGGAGGCACTTCTAATAAGGGGGGTAAGGAAGCGTAAGACGTGAGGCGGCAGGCGTAAGCGGGTCAAGTTCCTAAGACTGCCTTATGAGTTCCGACAGCAGTAATAATGATGTCCATTTTCCTTCGAATGTAAGTTGCCCGATAGTTCATCGTGATGCTGAATGCCCACTGGCCCGAGCCCTTGAGTTTTACGATTCTTAACCCTGGATAGGAAGGATTAGTGGTCAGTCTCTCAAGCTGGTCCCAGAATTTCATCCTGACTTCTTTGGGGAGATCATTCAGTCTTTTAAGGACCGTGTTGGGGATAATGATGTTAGTCGCCAAAGTGTTTCCGGGCCTCTTTCACGGATTTAAAGACCTTTACCTTTCCCTTTGCGATCTCTTTTTTGGATTGGGCAAGCTGATCCTGCCATTCCTTGCTCCAGAACCAGGCCTGGGTTCTGGGAATCTCTACAACCGGGCGAAGCACAATTTCTCCACCCCGTGCGACGACTTCCACGCGTTCGCCGACGTTGAGAGGTATCTTCTCCCTGACGTCCTCTGGGATTGTAACCTGAACCTTTTCCCTGACTTTGACAGTAGTTCCCAACTATTACTCTCCTATAGTATTACTGAGTTACTGTAGGATAATACTGGCACGTGTACTGTTTGTCAACAAGTCAACAAAGCGGGAGAGGCCCAGCTTGCTCCGGTTTAGCGCATGCGGACGTAGCAGCCTGGATTGAGGTGAACTCTTGAGGGGGTGAAGCATGAAGAACGGCAGGTTATTTTTCGATGCGCTCCGCGGGCGGATTTCCCGCGTGCAGGAGGGAGGATAAACACAAGATGAAATATCTATTAACCGGTGGGGCGGGATTTATCGGTTCGCATCTGGCAGAGGCACTTCTAGATCGGGGAGATGAGGTCAGGGTAATTGACGATCTCTCGACTGGGGGGATAGAGAACATCCAGCATCTGAAGGGACGAAGAGGATTTCAATATGTCCTTGACACAGTTCTGAATAGGCCGGTCATGGCAGAGCTGGTGGATGAGGCGGATATCATCCTACATCTCGCTGCGGCAGTGGGGGTGCGACTGATTGTGGAAAGCCCCGTCCGGACCATAGAGACCAATATTAAGGGGACGGAGATGGTCCTTGAGCTTGCGGCCAAAAAGAAAAAGCCGGTGGTCATATTTTCGACGTCAGAGGTCTATGGAAAATCCAATGGGGCCAGGTTTTTTGAGACCGGGGATTTAATTCTCGGTCCAACTTTTAAAGGGAGGTGGAGCTATGCGGCCTCGAAGATCATTGACGAGTTCCTCGCCCTTGCCTATTACAAGGAAAAAGAACTCCCGGTCATTATAATCCGCCTTTTCAATACGGTAGGCCCACGGCAAACAGGTCGCTACGGTATGGTGGTTCCCCGCTTTGTGCAGCAGGCTTTGGCCGCCGAGCCTATTACTGTCTTCGGGGATGGAAAACAGACCCGTACCTTTACTCATGTGAAGGATGCTGTCTGGGCGATTTTAAAGCTTGTGGATCATCCAAGGGCTGTGGGGGAAATTTTCAATATTGGGGGAAAAGAAGAAATCTCTATTGAGGGATTGGCCCAACTGGTCAAAGAGGTTCTTCAGAGTCCTTCGCCTATTGTTTATATTCCTTATGAACAAGCCTACGAGGAAGGATTCGAGGATATGCGGAAGCGCGTTCCGGACATCGGCAAAATTCAAGAGCTCATTGGATATGGCGCAAACTTTAGTTCGAAGGATATGATTCTGGACGTAGCAGAGTATCAGAAAAATAGTAATAAGCCGTATTTTGCCCGGTAAGTTTCATTTATGAGAGATTTGACTGCCGTTCATCCTGATCCTGTAGCTGAAAAGGTTTCTTTAGAATTGAAGTCCGAATATCTGTTGAAGCGTGGCTTTGATTTCATCCTTGCATCCCTTGCCCTCATAGTCAGCTTTCCACTGTGGTTAATCTTTGGTTTTGCGATTAAGGTGGAGGATAATGGGCCTATTTTCTATTATCAGAAAAGGTGGGGAAAGAACAAAAGGCCGATAAACGTCTATAAGTTCCGCACTATGGTTGTGGATGCAGATGAGAGATTCGGGTCTCTCCAAGCTGAGGCAAATGATCCCAGAATCACGCGCGTGGGTAAATTCCTTCGGGCTACCAGCCTCGATGAGATGCCCCAAATCCTTAATATTTGGAAGGGCGAGATGAGTTGGGTGGGGCCACGCGCGCTACCGATCAATGAGGTTCAGCTCAAAGAGGAGAATGGATATATCCCAGATGAGGCAATCCCCGGTTTCGATCTCCGGTGTAAAGTGAGGCCGGGTCTCACTGGTATGGCCCACGTCTCTGCTCCCAGAGATGTTCCGCGGAGACATAAGTTTCGCTACGACCTCATTTACATCCAAAACCAGAGCTTCTGGTTGGACCTCAAACTCATTGCCCTTTCATTTTGGATCACCTTTCGGGGGAAGTGGGAGAATCGATCTAAAAAGTTCTAGGTTCAATGTTCTGGGTTCAAGGTTGTCCGAAAGAGATTCGAGATTCCTAGTTCAAGGTGCAAAATAAGTTCGACAAGATTTGTTCCTCGATTATGGCAAATATTGCCGAGGGGTTTGATGGCGGGTCCAACAGGGAATTTACAAAGTTTCCGGTGTATTCCATTCGGTCCGCTAGCGAAGTGCAGTCTCATCTGTAGGTCGCGTTGGACTAAGGGTGTATTAATCAGCACGATTTTAAGTCGTTATACGACCTGACTTTAAAAGCGAAAAATCTCATCAGTGGATTTATCCGTTATCTTCGTTCCCAATCGAGACGTTGAACGCAGAACATTGAACTTTGAACATAGTGAAAAAAAGGCTTGATTTCTGATGAAGGTTCATAGATTATAGGCTGTTTTAAACTGGCCTTTTTAAAGGCAGGAGGGCAAAATGAAAAGTAAAAGTGTTGCTATTTGTCTTGGTATTTTGGCAATAATGGCATGGGGATTTTATCCGCTCTCAGCCCAACAACAAGTGAATCCGCTGTATGGACCGCTGCTTACGCCTCGCCAACCAAATACCGGTGCGCAACCTTATGGCCTGACACCTCAAACAGTCCCGCAGGACCGGGGTAATTATCTCCAAGGGATGAGGCGAATGTCCAGATCAGATCCAGGGTCATCCGATCTTTTGCAACGCAGCCGAAGAGACTGCAGGTGGGTTGCTGCTCAACCCCGCTTTGACCTCCCAAATCAGCCCAGGATCACTCCCGTAGAGCGTCTCTGGCCCGGTTCTCCAGGAACCGCCGGCATCCAAGAGACCAAATCTTTTCAAGTAAAAAAGTCCCAGAATCGGGACTCAACTTCCGGTCAAAGTTCGCGTAGCGGTCGGATGCCTCAGCTTCCCGGTCAGAGTCCTGAGCAGTTTTTCGATGGACCGCTCTCTGCCATTGAAGTTGGTTATCAGCAGCTCCCGAATTTTGTTGGAGAGTCTAACAAAGAACTACGGCAGTATGGATATTCCCTCTTTGCCTCTCCTATCTCCACCTTTGCTCCAGTGACGGACGTGCCGGTCGGCCCGGATTATATTCTAGGTCCTGGAGATGACATGATTATCAATGTCTGGGGCGCCATGCAGAGCGCTGTTGTGCAGACTGTGGACCGGAACGGCCAAATCATTCTCCCCAGTGTCGGACCTGTGAGGGTTTGGGGTTTGACCTTTTCGCAGGCCGAGCAGCTCATTCGTAAGCAGCTTTCCCGTTCCTATCGGGGCTTTCACGCAAGTGTGACTATGGGGCGGCTTAGGGCTATCCGGGTCTATGTGGTAGGGGAAGTTTGTCAGCCAGGTTCCTTTACTTTGAGCTCTCTATCTACGGTTACCAATGCGCTCTTTGCTGCCGGTGGTCCGCTCAAAATGGGATCCCTCCGCAATGTTCAGCTCAAGCGCAACCACCATGACGTTGGGGTTGTTGATTTTTACGATTTCCTCCTTCGGGGGGACAAGACGCGAGATTTCCGTTTAGAATCTGGCGACACGATCTTTATCCCCCCGATTGGCCCCATAGCTGCTATAGCGGGGGAGATAAAGCGTCCAGCCATCTATGAACTGAAAGGACCCACGCGTGTAAACGACCTTATTGAAATGGCCGGCGGGTTGACACCGCTGAGCTATCTAAAACGGGTCCAAGTTATCCGGGCCAAACCCAATGCTGAGAGGGAGGTCATCGATCTTGACCTAACATCTCATCAGGGAAATGGGGGCTCTCCAGTAAACATCGAGCTTCGAAATGGAGACCTAGTGAGAATCTATCCTATCGATCCTCGCGTGTATAATACGGTTAGTGTATCCGGGGCGGTCAAACATCCTGGGGAGTATGAACTTAAGCCGGGAATGCGGCTGAGTCAGATTCTTCCCCGAGAGGGCACGCTTCCTGAAGCCTACTTAGACCGAGTGGAGATCGCTCGATTGACGGATGATCTTACAACTGAAGTCATTCAGGTCAATCTGAAGCAGGCCTGGACAGGGGATCAGAGTCAAGATATAAGTCTCCGGCGGCGCGACAGGATTACCGTGCGAAGCGAGTATAGATCCCCCTGGACAGTGACGCTCACAGGCGAGGTCAAACGGCCCGGGACCTACACGGCCTATCATGGCGAGCGGCTTAGCTCGGTCCTCAAGCGTGCTGGAGGCTTCACCGACAAGGCCTTTTTAAAGGGGGCAGTTTTCACCCGTGAGTCAGTGCGGCAGGTGGAGGAGAAGAAATTGAAAGACTTTGTAAGGGACCATGAGCAGCGCCTTCTTTCTGAGGCTAGTCAGCTAACGCTGGCCTCTACAGGGGTCAGTATAGAGGATGTCACGGCTCAGCAGGCTGTACTGATCCAAAGGCGCGAACAGCTAAAAATGTTAGCTTCCAAAGTTACGTTGGGCCGCGTCGTATTTCAGCTGGACGAGCTGGACACTTTTACGGGCTCTTCCCATGACCTTCTCCTGGCAGATGGAGATAGCCTGAAGGTTCCTCAAAGGCCAGCCACGGTCCTGGTTATGGGGAGTGTGCGTAACCCGACTGGCATCCTTCATCAAGAAGGTATGGATATCCAGTACTATCTGAACCGTGCTGGAGGTCTTAGTCCTGAAGCGGACCAAAAGGGAATCTATATGCTTAAGACAGATGGGTCTGCTATTACTGGCTTCATGAAACTTAGAGATATAGAGGAAGGGGATGTGATAGTTGTTCCTCCTTCTACCGAGGGTAAAACACTGTGGCTTCCTTTGATAAAAGACTTGGCTACGATTGCCGGCCAGGTGGCTATAGGTCTAGCAGGGTTAGCGGCGATTTTTTAGTGAATGGCAAATGGAAAATAGCAAAAAGTGATTGGTGAATAGCGAATAGCCGTGCCGAGAGTTCATCATAAACTGGATGTATGGAAACGCTCGATTGATTTTGCGGAAAGGATTTATAAGGCGGTATCATCTTTTCCAAAAATTGAGGCATAGGGGTTAGGGTCGCAACTTAAAAGGGCTGCGACATGGATTCCTTCAAATATAGCTGGAGGTGCTGCTCGACAGACGAGGAGAGCAGTTTACGCGTTTTTTTACGTGACTGCCGGATCAGCAAGTGAAATAGGCACGCAGTTAGAACTTGCTTTTCGAATGGGCTATCTCTCGAGAGAGGCCAAATCAGAGCTTGATGCAGAGCTGGAGATCATTAGCAAGATGATCTCTTCTCTAATCAGATCCCAAAAAGGTAGATGACCACTGTTGTCTATTAGAAATTTGCTATTCGCTATTTGCTTGAGAGGACGTTATGGCTGAGCAGGGAAATAGCCGAATATCCGACGAGGACGAGATCAATCTCCTGGACTACTGGCGGGTGATCTGGAAGTTTAAGTGGTTTATTGG
>JAPUHZ010000095.1 GCA_027297485.1 Deltaproteobacteria bacterium | reverse complement strand
TTGCGGCAATTTTTAACACAGCACGTCACGCAATCTCAGGATCGGTTGCAGCAATTGGTACAGGCGAACCGGAAACGGGAAGAGGAGCTGAAAGAGAAGCGAGAGAATATGGAAAGTGAGTTTAAGACCAAAGTCGCCCGTCACGATGAGGAGATGGGGCGGAACAAAAGCGTAGCGGAAGTGGATGCCCAAAAGATGCGAGAAGAGTTTCTCGCCAAAGCCGAGGAAGAAGGCAAGAGGATTGTGGCGGATGCTGAGGCACAGAAGGAAAATATGAGAAAGCAACTGGTGATGGAGATGGAGGAGAAGGCCCTGACTTTGGCCTCAGATATCATCGAACATGTTTTTACGGCGGAGGTGGCCAAGGGGATCCACACTCAACTGACGGACGAACTCATTGGGGAGATCGAACGTTCCGACAGTCAAGGTTTTCAGTCGGACGTTGATGGGGTTGAGGTCTTGGTTCCCTACTCTCTTACTGAAACTCAAATGGCAAAGATAAAAAAAATCTTCACATCGAAGATGGGACGGTCTGTGGACATCAAGCAAACCATCCAACCGGACATTATGACAGGGATGGTGGTTCGACTGGGGAACTCGGTCTTGGATGGGAGCCTGAAAAACAAACTCAAAGGGGCGATGGCCTATGTTAGAGGCAGTCTCTCTCGATAAGTTTAAATTCCAATCCTTTGAAATCAAAGAGGTAGGAACTGTCGTTGAGGTCAAGAAGGCGGTCGCCAGCATTGTGGGGCTTCCCTCCTGTCTCTTCGGACAGATGGTTTATTTCCCCAATGATCTGGACGGGATGGTCGTTGGGTTTGATGAGAAGAAGGTGAGTGTCCTGGTTTTTGGTGATGTGACTAATATCAAGCCTGGGGATCAAGTCATTGGCAAGAGGGAGCCGTTTACGGTTCCTGTCGGTAACGGATTTGTCGGCAGGGTGGTGAACAGCTTGTCCAGACCTCTTGATGGTAGGGGGAAAGTGGAAGCGGACGATTCGTACCCTGTTTTTCGTGTCGCACCGGGTGTTATGGAGAGGACCCCGCTCTCGGATCCCCTGTACTCCGGCACCAAGATATTCGACGCCGTCCTTCCCCTGGGCAAGGGTCAGCGGCAGCTCATCATTGGAGACCGGATGACCGGCAAGACCGTTATTGGCCTCGATGCCATCCTGAATCAAAAGGGCCAGAACATTGTCTGTCTGTACTGCTGCGTGGGACGTAGCCACGCCTCACTGTCAAATATCATACATCTCCTGAAGGAAAGAGGGGCGATGGAGTACACCCTCGTAATCGCGGCGACTGCCGCGTCTTCCGTTGGCGAGCAGTTTCTGGCTCCCTTCACCGCCTGTGCGCTGGGGGAGTACTTTATGTATCACGGGCGAGATGTGTTGGTGGTCTTTGATGACCTGACCAAGCATGCCTGGGTTCATCGGGAGATCTCCCTTCTCTTGGAACGCTCTCCTGGCCGTGAGGCCTATCCGGGGGATGTCTTCTATATCCATTCCCAGATGATGGAGCGGGCCGGGAGATTGAACGAAGAACGCGGTGGTGGAACGATGACATTTCTCCCCATTATTGAGACCCAGCAGGGGGACGTTACCGGCCATATCCCCAGCAATCTCATCTCTATCACGGATGGGCAGCTCTACATCAATGCCAACATCTTTCTTGAAGGATTCAAGCCAGCCATCGATTTTGGCCTTTCGGTTTCCAGAGTCGGGAGCAGGGTCCAGTGTAAGGCCATGAAGGAGCTCGGTGGTAAACTCAGGTTGGAATACCTGCAGTATAAGAATCAACTGAAGTTGACCAGCGTGACGGCTACCCTATCTGCAGAGGCAGAGGCCCGCATGAATAGGGGAGCAGCCCTGACCCAGATCTTTATGCAGGATAAGAACAGTCCTGTCTCTGTGGAGGAGCAGATCGTCCTCTTCTACGGCATAAACAGCCCCGTCTTACAGAAAATGGATCGTTTGGGGTGGCAAAGGTTTAAGGAAGAGATCTTTCCCTTTTTGCTCAAGACACGATCGGCCCTGATCCAAGAGATCGGAACCAAACAGGAGATGACTCCACAAATCAAGGAACAACTCGATAAGGGATTTAGCGAATTCCTCGAACTGCAGATGTCCAAAGAGGAGAAATCATGAGTCAGAGCGCCGTCATCAACGTCAAAAAGGAGCTGCGAATTACGACCGACCTGATGGACCTGGTTGACGTACTCAAAAGGGTGGCCTCTGCACAGTTTCAGATGCTCGAAGATAAGCGGAAGCAATCGGGTTGGACAAGGGCCGAGATGCCCTCTGGAGACGAGAATTCAGTCAGTCAACAGGTCCTGCAGGAGTCGGATGGGTCAAAGGCCATGGCCAGCGCTAAGTTAAAAGGCCCTCCGGTCTCTTTGACGGCCGTCGTGGAAGACTTTTTAAGCCTGGTCCCTCAGCAATGCCGGCACCCCTTTCTGCTGGAAGCCTCACCACCTCTGGGCATCGTCATCATGGCTACTGATGAGGGGTTTTTGGGAGGGTTGAATGCAGCAGTCATTCAAAAGGCCCTGGCGGCCCGTGGCGATCAGGAGGCCGAGTTAATGGTGCTTGGCGAGCGGGGAGGGATGATCTTAAGGGACTACAATGAGCTGTTCACCTCATTTCCTGCAGTGGGTGAGAATATTATCTCCCGTGACGTGGAGAGGTTGAGGGACTACATCGTTGAGCAGTACCTCCTCCGGAAATTTTCTACTGTCTTGGTCTTCTATCCACGGTGTTTCTCCTTCACCCGCCAGGAGGTAGACTCCTTTCAGCTCCTTCCCTGTAAGCGGCCATCGCCAGGGAACCTCTCCTCAAGTTCCACAGAGCCCATCTTGGAACCCTCGGCTTCTTCGATCATCGACTATCTTGTCAAACTCTGGTTGGGCAGAAAGCTCCACGAGGTCTTCTGGCAGAGCAGGCTCTCGGAATTGGCCGCTCGCGCAACGCATTTGGAGGCAAGCCTTCAGGGGCTGAAAGATCAGAAAAAAAAGCTGACCTTGCAGTATTTTCGAAGCAAGCATGAGGTAGCGGACACGGGTATTCGGGAATCCTTTGCCGGAATGGTCAGCAAGAAAAAGAGAGGTTAGGGAGTCACGCGTGAAACAGACCGGAAGAGTCATTTCCATTCAGGGTCCTGTGGTAGAGGTCAAGTTTGATACGACCGGAGACCTCCCTGCCATTCACGATATTATCGAAACGAGCACCTACAATGGAGAGAAGGTTGTATTGAAAGTCGA
>JAPUHZ010000094.1 GCA_027297485.1 Deltaproteobacteria bacterium | reverse complement strand
TGTACGACACGCGACGCGGCACCGCGGGTGCGCTGAAACGTGTTATGGCAGTCCGTACAGGTGGCATCGGCGTGATCCAAGTCGATGCGATCTGCCCCCCGGTGGCACTGCACGCACAGCTGTTCGGTGGTCTTTAAGTCCTTGAAATCCATGGTATTGATGTCGACATCGTTACCCTTTTTCAAAAAAAAGGCGACGCTTGAATTCGCGACACCCGATAGAGTAATACAGAGCTGACAGACCTTAAACGGCCTGATTTAAGGATATGGGAAAGGTACGCGGCAACAAGCGCAGAATGGCACCCGGAGGGACCAGGACTCCGGCACCTGGGGCGAGACCCACGCCCTGGCCGGGGTATGGCCCCACCTCCAGCACACTATTTGCCCTCGTGGTGCTTACCGTCCTCTCTGGCCTCATATACATGAATGCGCTGCAAAATAAGTTTGTTTTTGACGATTATGATCTGGTCGTAGAAAATCGTCAGATACGCAGTTTAAGCAGGATTCCAGAGATTCTCGGCTTTGGCGACTCACCCCGTCGCTACCGCCCTGTGCGGTTCGTCTCCTACAGCTTTGATTACTTCTTCTTCGGCCTGGATCCCAGAGGCTATCACCTCGCGAATGTCGTATATCATATCATTACTTCTTTCCTGGTTTACCTGATCATTTGGCAAATATTGAGAAATCCCAGAGTCGCCCTCTTGGCGGCTGTGCTCTTTGCTGTCCATCCAATTCAGACAGACTCGGTAACATATATTGCGGGCCGGCGGGATGTGCTGTCCACACTCTTTTATTTGTTGGGGTTTTATGCTTTTTTGCGCTACCGGGCTCGTGCCCAGGTGAGGTATGTCGTTGTTGTATTTGCCGCATTTGTGCTGGGGCTTTTCACCAAGGAGCTGGTGATCACCTTGCCGCTCATGTTTCTGTGTTATGACTTTTACACTCATTTTCCGACAACTCAACCGAGAATCGATCTAGCCTTCCTGCGAGCCATTTTCGCGACGCTGTGGTCGGTCGTACGCAAGTATCCGTATCTCTACCTGCCCATCTTTCTCGTCGCCGGTCTCTACCTGATCGAGAAAGTCTTCATTCATAACCCCAGCCGGATGGAAGGCCTCTACGGCAGCAACTATGTCTTACACTTCCTCACTGTATGCAGGATCTTCATTTCCTATATCACGCTGCTGGGCTTTCCCATGACTCTGAATGCCGACTATTCCTACAACGCCTTTCCCGTGACCAGATCGATATTGGAACCGTCCGCGATGCTGGCCGTGACCTTGCTTGTATTAATCTTTATAGGCATTCTCAAGGCGTTACAGAAAAATAAAGCATTGGCCTTCTGCGGCCTCTGGTTTTTCATCACTCTCCTGCCGGGCAGTCATATTGTGCCCCATCATGAGCTGATGGCCGAGCATTATCTCTACCTCCCCTCGGTCGGCTTTTGCCTACTGGTCGCCCTTGGATTCGAAAGATTCATCGCCTCTGCCTCGACTCGAACCTACGCCTATGCAGCCTTCGGCATTCTCGTGCTGCTCTTTTCGGTGCGCACGGTGGTCCGCAATGGCGATTGGCGGGACGACATGACGTTGTGGAAGAAAACGGTCAAGACCGCGCCGAATAGCTCACGGGCTCACGACAATCTCGGAACAACGTATGCGAGACGCGGAGAACTCGAAAAAGCCAGCGTGCACTTCCAGAAGGCCTTACAAATCTGGCCTAGAAACCTGCAGGCGCATAACCATCTGGGGAACGCGTACTATAAGTTGGGTCAGTTGGAAAAAGCCCGGGCGGCTTATCAGGAGACCATCCGGCTCAAGCCGGACTTTGCCCGGGGGCATTTCAATCTTGGGAGGGTATTAGGGCAACAAGGGTTGGTTGACCAGGCCATGGATGCATTTCGGTTGGCCGTCCGCTTCAGGCCGCGCTATGCCAAGGCACATCACGAATTGGGTACGGCCTTCTATAAAAAAGGCCTGTTGCAAAAGGCCGTCGAGCAGTACTTGAGAACTCTGGAGCTTGATCCGGATTACCTGTTGGCCTACCGTAATCTGGGCGTCATTTATCAGAAACAGGCGGAGATCGACAAGGCCATTGAGGCATACCAGTCGGTGCTGCGGATCGACTCGAAACACGTCGAAGCCCACTTGAATCTCGCTATGCTCTATTTGGGAAGGGCGGAGCAGAACGATGCGCTGGGGCATCTCCGGAAAGTCCTTGAGCTTGAACCGAACCATCCTCAGGCGAAGACCTTCAAGGCGCTGGTCCAAACCTTAGCGGCGCGGTCGCAGGATGCAAAGTAAGCGCGAACACCCCTACGACCTCTCCATCGTCGTTCCTGTACTTAATGAGGCGGAGAGTCTACCGGAGCTCTATCAAAGACTTAGGGAGGTGGTAGGGCGTGTAACAAACCGCTGGGAAATCGTGTTTGTTGATGATGGGAGCACCGATCGCTCCTTTGAGGTCTTGGCGGGCATGCGGCAGGAGGACAGCCGGATCAAGGTGATTCAGCTCCGGCGCACCTATGGTAAGGCTGCCGCCCTTACCACCGGATTTAAGGAAGCTAAGGGGGCCCTTATCCTAACAATGGATGCGGATTTACAGGATCGGCCCGAGGAGATTCCGAGGATCCTGGCCAAGCTTGAAGAGGGACACGATCTAGTGTGTGGTTGGAGGGTCAAGCGGAAGGATTTGTTCGGAAAGGTCCTGGCCTCCAGGATCTTTAATTCGGCGACCCGCTGGTTGACCGGAGTGCGGTTGCACGATATGAACTGCGGCTTGAAGGGCTACCGACGAGAAGTTATCGATGGGTTGAAGATTCAAGGGGAGCTTCATCGGTACATCCCTGTCATCGCCCAGTGGCAGGGTTTCAAGGTAGGAGAGGTCGAAGTGGAGCATCACCCTCGCCGCCACGGCGCGTCGAAATATGGCCGCGAAAAATTCATGCGGGGCTTCTTTGACCTGCTAACCGCGATGATTTTAACCCGCTATCTACGGCGGCCCCTTCACCTGTTTGGAGGCTTGGGGTTATTATTCGCCGCGGTGGGATTGGTGATCAACCTGTACCTGACAGTCGGTTGGTTGTTGGGGAAATGGTGGTTAGGGGATCGCCCCCTGGTTCTGCTCGGGGTGTTACTGATGATTATAGGAGTGCAGTTCATCCTCTTCGGGCTGCTTGCGGAGATCGTTGCCTACACGGACCGAAGCGGGGAAGAGGTGCCAATCCGGAGGAAATTAGTCTAAACGGGAGTGTTCGAACAGGTGCTGTCCTCGTCGCAGCAAGAAGGGAGATCGGTAGAAGGAGAACAGGTAATGCAACCGGAGTTGGCTTGTACTGTTAGCGAGGAAGAATTTGGCACCGTCGGGTACCTGGTCATCCACAACCGCGTTCACGGCAGGTCCTGTGGCGGGGTTCGCCTGGTGCCGGATATCAGCCTTGAAGAAATGCGGTCAGCGGCCAGAACGATGGCCTATAAATCTGGGTTCATCGGCTTCCCGATGGGAGGCGCAAAGGCTGCCATTCAGATCGACGGAAGCCGTGAACCGTACAAAGAAGAAATCCTGTTTGCATTTGGAAAGGTCCTCTCGCCCTTGATCAGATCAGGCGCCTATATGCCCGGTATCGATATGAACAGCACCGTGAATGATATTCAAGTCATTCGTCGCGGAGCGGGCATACAGCGGGACCTTTCGGGATGGAACAATATCACACATGAGTACACCGCCTGGTCCTGTTTCATCGCAACGCTTGTCGCTTTAGAAGCCCGAGGCCTCGGTCTGCAAAACGTCACCTTTGCGGTCCAGGGTTTCGGAAAAGTCGGCTCTGAATATGCCAAGCTCATGTCCCGGGTTGGTGCGAAACTGATAGCGGTATCGAACCGAAGCGGAGCGATCGGCAACGACAATGGCTTCGATATCTCTGCTCTGATCCGGAAGAGGCATGAGGAAGGAGAAAAATTCATCAAGCATTATCCAGGCGCAGACCGCATTACTCACGAACAGGTTTTGGGATCACCTGCCACTGTTTTCCTGCCAGCGGCGAGAGCCTGGGCCATCCATGAAGAAAATTACCACGATGTTCAGGCGGAGATCATTGTCTGTGCGGCAAACGTCGCCATGGAGGATTCAATTGAACATAGATTGTTCGAAGATGGGAAAATCGTGATTCCGGATTTTGTGGCCAATTGTGGCGGGCTTTTCGGCTCTGTTCTAGAGCATGAAGTGAAAAAGGAGGTGATCTGGAATCTCCTAGACACCGCGTATAGAAAGAAAATTTCCCACCTGCTATCGCTCTCTTCGCGAAGGGGTGAGCCCATCTATGCCATTGCCGGAAAAGAGTCCGAAGAGAGGATGGCGTCTTGGAGCGAACGGGAACGATCATGGCCTGAAAAGATAAGGCGGTGGCTATGGGCAAAGGCACCTGAGGGAATCCGGGTCAGAAGACATGTCGCGTTCTATGAGCAGCTCTGGAGGACCTAATAACCGGAAGAGCAGAAGGTGGAAGCCAAGGATCCTCTTCAGCGGCACCTATTGCTCGTTGAACAAGGGAGATGCGGCCATGCAGCTTGGCGCGTACCGCTCGTTAAAAGCCGTCATCCCCGAGGCCGAGATCTCCATTCTCACCTCGTTTCCCGAGATCGATCAGCAGACCTATAATGGCTTCAGGCTGTGCAAATCGAGCCGTAGACAACCTGCTGGAAGCCTGATCCTTCTTATCAGAGTCATGCTTTGGTGGGTCGTTAAGACGTGCTGCAAAGTGGATCTCAGTGGACTGCTCAGCTCCCGAGAGCTGCGAGAGTATCGGAGAGCAGACGCGCTTGTGGATCTGAGCGGCGACACTCTTACCGAGTATTATGGCATCAAGTGTTTCCTCTCTCACCTGGTGCCGATTCTCATAGGTCTTTTCCTCAAGCGACCGGTGGTTCTCTGTGCACAGACCATCGGACCGTTCGGCATCACGCTACCTCTGGCGAGACTAGCCCTCAATCGGGTGACGCTGATTACCACTAGAGAAGAGCTCAGCTTCGCTTATCTTCAGAGCGTTGGGATCGTCAAGCCACCGCTTCACCGAACGGCTGACGTGGCATTTCTGCTCGACCCGGCCGAGCCACAGAGAGTGAATGAGATCTTGGCCGATGAGGGGGTAAGCAAGGCCGATGGCCCCTTGGTTGGCATAACGATCAGCCGTTTGCTGGGCCATCGGTTCGCTCCTAATGACCCGAGGCAGTTTGAGGGGCTGATGGCGGCCGTGGTTGATTACCTCATTGAGCGGATGGGGGTCACCGTGGTCCTGGTTTCCCATGTCCTGGGCCCTGGGGAGGAGAGGGATGACAGGCTGATGGCCGCAAGCATCTATCGGCAGGTCAAGAACAAGGCGAGGACGCGAGTTCTCGGCGGCGATTATCGCCCTGAAGAGCTTAAAGGGGTGATTGGTAGGTTCCAGCTTTTCCTGGGCCTCAGAATGCATGCCAATATCGCCGCCCTCTCCATGGGTGTCCCAACCCTTGCCATCGCATACAGCCGCAAGACGCCTGGGATTATGAGGACAGTCGGTCAAGAACGTTGGGTTTGCGATATTAGCACGATGACTTTGGAGGAACTGACCAAAAAGATCGACGCGCTGTGGCGCCAGCGGGAGAAGGTGTGTGATGATCTGCGGACCCGAATGGCGGCGATCAAAGAGAAGGCAGCAGAAAACGCGTTACTAGTTAAACGGCTGGTCGAAACCCCTGACCAGCCACTATCCCGTGGTAATAAAGGCAAGGGATGTGATGCATCCGTATAGCCTCCTCTATCTCTATAATCTCCGCAGGTCGCAGTGGCTGGGTCCGCCCGAACTGGAGCGCCTTCAATGGCAGAAGCTACGGCGTGTGCTTCACCACGCATATGACCAAGTGCCGTATTATAGGCGGCTGTTCGACTCGGCCGGGGTCAAACCGGACGATATTAGAAGCCAGGCGGATTTACCGCTGATCCCGGTAACGACCAGGGAGGCACTGCAACAGGTGCCCCGGGGGGATCTGGTCGCCAAGGGGGTGAAGTTGGCCCGGTGCATCGAGCGAAGAACAAGCGGAACCACGGGACGACCTCTCAGGATCGTCCTGTCAAGCAAAGAGAAAGAAGCCCAGGATATGGTGCAAGCCCGGGCGCTATTGGAAAATGGGTTGAACCTCAACGATAGACGCGCGGTTTTCGTAGCTCCCTGGCAAATTCCCCAGGGGAAATATTGGTTCCAGCGGTTGGGAATCTGGCGCAAGCTCTATTTCTCCGTTTTCGATGATATCAGGCTGCAGATGCCCACCCTGGAGAGCTTTCAGCCTGACTCTTTGTCCGGGACGCCGGCCATCCTGAAGCTCGTCGCCTTAGAGAAGGCGAGGAGGGAAAGCAACCGGATCGTGCCGCGAACCATTTTCAGCACGGCCGATATGTTGGATAAAGCAACACGGGACGTGATAGAGTCGGTCTTTCGCGTGAAAGTGGTGGACCTCTATGGTTCATTGGAATTCGGATATATGGCCTGGGAATGTCGCGACCATCTTGGGTACCATGTCAACATGGAAAGCGTAGTCATGGAATTCCTTAAGGACGGTCGAGGCGTCTCCGCTGGGGACGTAGGGGAGGTCGTATGCACGAGCCTGCTTGCGTATGCCATGCCGCTGATCCGATACCGTCTGGGCGATCTCTGCGTCCCGAGCGATCAGCCATGTCCCTGTGGAAGAGGTCTCCCGGTCATGAAGCTGATTGCGGGAAGGGCGAACGATAGCTTCCGACTGCCAAGAGGAAGGGTGCTGACGCCACAGGCCTTGGCGGATGCCATGGTGCAATTTGCTGGGATGATAGAGCAATTCAGGATCATTCAGGAACGTGAGGCGCGCGTCAGTGTTCACTTGGTCAAGGGAAGGGATTTCAAAGCAGACACTGTGCCTTTGATTGAAGAAGGGTTGAGCAGGATTTTGGGACGGGATATCTACATTGAAACCCAGATTGTCGCAACGATCGGCCAGGATCCATCTGGAAAACAGCGCGCGGTCATCTCCAACGTCTCGGGTCAGTGAGTTTGAAGGATGGGACCGGATAGCGGCGCTATCACTCTCGTGGGACTGACATACCCTTTCCGCGGGGGCATCTCCCATTATACCACGATGCTCTTCAAGGCCCTGGAAAGAGACCATCGCGTGAGTCTGATCAGCTTCACGAGACTGTATCCTGCCTTTCTCTTTCCAGGAGTGACGCAATTCGATCACAGCCGGGTAGCCTTCGGTGTGCAAAACGAAAGGATCATCGATACGCTGAACCCTGTCTCCTGGCTCAAGGCCTTCCTCAAGATCAAGAGACAGGGATGCCGTTTGGTGGTGTTTCAGTGGTGGAGCCCTTTCTTCGGACTCTGTTTTGGGACGATCGGCCATCTCCTGAGGCTCTTCACGCGGCAGAAAGTCGTTTTTATCTGCCATAACCTGATCCCTCATGAGAGGCATTGGGCAGACCGTTTTTTCAGCCGTTATGCCCTGTCCAGTGCGGATCGGCTCATCGCTCATTCTGAAAGAGACGCGGAAAGTGCCAAGAGACTCTTGCCCCATGTAGAGGCCGTCTGCAATCCTCATCCTGCGTACGGACAATTTCATATCAACAGACCGTCACGGAGTGAGGCACAGGGCAAACTCTCCGTCGAAGGGAAGGTCCTATTGTTTTTCGGCTACGTTCGCCCTTACAAGGGGCTGCAGTACCTACTCAAGGCCCTTCCCAGGGTTCTAGAAGAAACGGATGTGACGCTATTGGTAGCCGGGGAGTTTTACGACCAAAAACAAACGTATTTAGACCTCATTCGCTCGTTGGGTCTCGGGGCTCAAGTGAAAGTCATAGACAGGTATATTCCTAACGAAGAAGTTGAAGTCTATTTCACGGCGTGCGATGTCGTGATCTTGCCCTACGTCTCGGGCACCCAGAGCGGCATCGTACAGATTGCCTACAGTTTTGATAAGCCGGTTATCTGTACCAGCGTGGGAGGGCTTCCGGACGTGGTGGTCGAAGGTCAGACCGGATTTGTAGTCAATCCCGAGGATCCGCACGCTTTGGCGCGGGCGATTCTGGCTTTCTACGGGTCGAAGGGCACAGACGATTTTACGGATCATATCGCAGCTTACAAGGGACGATTCGGTTGGGATAAGCTTATCGAGGCCATTACGAATGTATAGTTTTATCTCTGTTGTTGTTCCCGCTCATAATGAGGAACAACTGATCGGTCGGTGTATAGAATCGCTGCTGGCTATGGATTATCCCAAGGACAGGATGGAAATCCTAATTGTTGATAACCACTCGACGGATCAGACCCCGAGGATCATCAGCGAGTATCCCGTCATAGGACTTAGGGAGGAAAGACCAGGCAGTAACGCTGCACGGAATAAAGCTGTGACTTCCGCGCGAGGAGAGATCATCGCCTTTACAGACGTCGATTGTGAGGTGGATGCCAGCTGGGCAAGAGAAATCGACAGTGTGTTTCAAGATGCTCGCGTAGATGCGGTGATGGGTTTTTCAGAAGGCATCAACGAAAACTTTTGGGCTCACTTAGAGCAGGGAAACTTCGAAGAGTTTTGGTTCCGACGGGACTCGCAGGGCTATTCCTTAAAGAGGCTCGGGGTCGATACCCGAAACTGTGCCGTCAGGAAGGCGGTCTTGGAAGAGTGCGGGTACCTGAATGCGGATCTGCCGTATTGCGGGGACCTCGATTTGAGTGTCAAGATGCGCGCTAGACAATGTCACTTAGTCTTTAATGAAAATATGAGGGTGTGGCATCACAACCGTACAGTCCTGGGCCAGATTCTCGAAATTAAGGAAAAACATGCCCTAGCTTTTTTCCAGATTGTGGAACAGCAGCCCGACGGTTTCGATTGCCCAGATCTTCCCTGTGATTTCAGTACCTTCC
>JAPUHZ010000093.1 GCA_027297485.1 Deltaproteobacteria bacterium | reverse complement strand
CAGCTTTTTCCGCAACCACGGGTTGGTCTCTTATTTAGGAGTTCCACTGATTGCTAAAGCAGAGGCCCTGGGAGTCATAACCTTTATGACGAGAGAGGAGCACCAATTTAGCACGGAGGAAAGAGACTTTTTCATCACGCTTGCAGACCAGGCGGCCATAGCGATTCATAATTCCCAGCTCTATGAGGAGACCAAGAAGCAGGCGGTTGAGATGGAAAAGGCCAACAAGGTGAAAGATGAATTTCTAAGCGTCATGTCTCATGAGCTTAGGACACCCCTGAACGTGATCATGGGCTATGTAGAGATGATCGAGGAGGGGATGTTAGGGGAAATTAACTCGGAGCAGGAGAAGGCCCTGGGAAAGGTTATAAGCCGCTCCAAGGAGCTATCGAGTATGATCACTAGCATATTGCAGGCAACCAGCATTGAGGCTGGGGCGGTCAAAGTTGAAAGTCACGAAGTTAAACTGAGCAATTTTCTTGACGAGCTAAGGTCGGCCTACGAATTCCCTTTTGGTAAGGAACTTACCCTGACCTGGGACTATCCTTCTGATCTTCCGTCTGTAAAGACTGACAGTGAGAGGCTTAAGCATATACTTCAGAATCTTATTAATAACGCTATCAAATTTACCGAAAAGGGTTATGTGGCCATTTCCGCCCGGCACTTTGATAGGACAGGAAAAGTGGATTTCAAGGTGATGGATACGGGGATAGGTATTCCAGAAGAGTCACTGCCGATCATCTTTGAGATGTTTCGTCAGGGAGACAGCTCCGAGACTAGGGTCTACGGAGGCGTGGGACTGGGGCTTTATATTGTTAAGAAATTGACCGAGCTGCTTGGAGGGAAGATCGATGTCGAGAGCGAGCAAGGCAAAGGCTCGACTTTTTCTGTTTGTTTTCCTTTCCACCCTGAAGCGCAAAAACGTGGAGGTGATTATGAAGAAACGAATACTACTAGCGGAAGATGATCCGCAACCATCGACGTGGTGAAGCAGGAGTTGGTACTTCTCGGTTATGAGGTTACGGTGGCAGAAAATGGTGCAGACGCCGTGGAAAGGGCCTTCTCCGAGCTTCCTCACCTCATTGTTATGGATATGCACATGCCCAAGATGGACGGATTCCAAGCGACCTCTCGGATACGCGAAAATCCGAAGACTCAAGCGATTCCCAAATTGGCAGCAACCGCCAAGGCGATGCCAGGCGACAGGGAGAAATGTCTGGCTAGCGGGTGTAATGATTATATCGCCAAGCCTTTTACCCACAAGCAATTGGGGGCTACTATTGAGAAACTATTGAAGGCGTAGTCTAAGCGCACAGGACGCAATTAAATAGCTCATTAATTGAGTCCTGGCGGCCTAACACCGAGCAAACCCAAGCCCAGAGCGGGGCCGAGCCTAAATGGAATTGACATTTAATGAATACCTTCTGAGCGGTCTTAGAAGGGCTAATTGCCAATCAAGGCAACTCTGATCACTGTCGGCCTTTTGTCCGTGTACTGGTGCATACAAGCCCCCAAAAGCAAGTTCCTATCATTCACTTAATGTAAGAGTTGAGGCTATCAAATCACACCCAACTTTTGAGATTGAAAAAATTGGCCCGAGTTGGGGATCGATAAAAGTACAGTGTGTTGCTCATTCTCAAAAGCACCCTGGGCTTTTCGGTTTTTTTGGCCTGTCCCTGTAAGACCCTCAAGGGACAATAGACTCGAAAAGGCGATATAAAAAAAAGGAAGGATGTCTGGCAGCCTTCCCCTCTCTTCCAAGAGGGGCAAAGACTCGGACAATGCACGGACAGGGGTTAAAAAAGCCTTACTATCTAACCGGTTAAGGCGGCGCACTTGATTGAACGTCAAGCGCACATGGTCACTGTACCGCTCACTGTCCGTGTGCTAACTCCGACACCTGAGAACAGTAAGCAAGCAAGAGGACTACGAAGCTCTGAAATGTTTGGGGATGGTTGGTATATCCGTTGCTGTGATACTGTGAGGAAGACTCGAAATTAAGTTTACCCTCGCGGGTAACGGGGGTTCAGATCCCTCCCTCTCCTTCAAAAACTTCAAGCAGTTATCCATCCTCCCCCCTCATCCCTGATTGCCAGTCAAAAGGCTTAAACATCCCAAGTTGTCCGAGATCTCATTTTACCGCCCTAAAAGGTGCCATTCAGTCCGTTGTCATTAAGGGGAACACGGCTACCGTGGTAGTGAGAAGCCGGATCAATCGGCGTTATTGGAACCGAGGGGAGGTTTTCTTTCTCCTTTCCAAGGACTATCCTACCAGTGTGGCATTTAATCCCCGTGGGTATGACAGCTTACAGCTATTTTGTGAGGACAGCTGTGTAAGGATCAAACAACTAGAAAAGGAGATAAAGGGGCAATGAGAAGGAGAAAATCTTGGCGCTACCTTTTCCTGCTGCTGCTGGCAGGTGTCACACTATTTCTCTTCCGTGAACCGATTCTGTCCGAGGTGGGCGACTTTCTGGTGGTTTCGGATTCTCTGGAGACGGCAGATGTGATTGTCGTGTTGAGCGGGCACGAGGCCGGTCGTTGCCTGAAGGCGGCAGAATTGTTCTTGCAGGGATGGAGCCCTAAGGTCGTGATTACTAAAGGAAATTATCCTCACGAGATTGAACAGTTGAGACGATACGGCATTCGCCAGTTGGAAAACCACGAAAAGTGCGCTGCCATTCTGAAATTCCTGAAAATCCCGAAAGGCGCAATTGAGATAATCGATGGATATAACAGGAGCACGGCTGACGAGGCGCAAAAACTCCGTCGCTACATGCGGCATCAACGTCTGAGACGGTTGATCGTGACCACCTCGAACTTCCACACGCGGCGCAGTCGGCTTCTGTTTCGGAGAGTTCTTAAGGGCACTGGTACCACAACTGTCGTGCCGGCGGCATCGGATTACCAGTTTGACCCTGAGCAGTGGTGGACTCGCCGCAGGGATAGCAAAGCACTACTCTTGGAGTACCAGAAACTCATTTTTTACACTTTGCGCTATTGGTAAACTAGCGATTGGTGGCTCTTTACCTTTGCTTCCGCTCTAGCCCTTATCTTCGGCTACGGGATGGTTGAGAATGCATTTAGCCGGTCACACAGCCTTTGCAGATTTGTCTGGGAAATACGACAATGTGGAATTCCTACCTGATTTAACACCAGTAACGATTTCCACCTCCGGTTAATTCTCATGGTTTTTCAAGGGGTTCAGCTACCAGGCTGTTATGGTCCGAGTTTTGCTCCTACCTCTGGTTGTGAAGGTGCGGTTACGCTCTGGCATGGATAATTATTATTAGTAAGTGGAGATAAAATGGAGGCAGACCATACTATTCGCACCAAATTCTTTCACCCACCCGGCAGCTTTATCGAGTTCAAAAGGGAAGAGGTCGCGCAATCGATTCCGGCTCGCTTTGAGCAGGTGGTACGGATGTATCCTAACCGTCTGGCTGTCAAAACCAAGAGCCGCCGGTTTACTTACGAGGAGCTAAATAAAGCCGCCAATTGCGTGGCACACGCAATCTTGGCCCAAAGAGGGGAGAGGCATGAGGCTGCGGCGCTCTTGTTCGAACACGACGTGGCACTGATGGTCGCTATCATGGGCGTACTGAAAACAGGTCGATTTTTTGTGCCGCTGGACCCCTTGCTTCCTCAAGAAAGAAACAGTTATATGCTGGAAGATTCGCAGGCAGGTTTAATTGTAACTAACAACAGGGATCTGTCGTTTGCCAAAGAGTTAACCCAGAATACGGCCCAATTGATCAATATTGACGAGTTGGATTCAAGCCTGCCTGATGAGAACCTTCGCCTGTCTATACCACCAGAAACCTTAGCCCGTCTGCTCTACACATCTGGCTCTACAGGGCAGCCGAAGGGTGTAGTCCAAAATCACCGTAACGTGCTTCATGTTATCATGCGGCGCACCAACACGTTCGGAATTCGCACGGAAGATCGAGTGGCGCTTCTTACTTCCGGTACCAGTCAGGCCGTGAATACGATCTTTGGCGCCTTGCTGACCGGCGCACGCCTTTGTCCCTTCAATGTAAAAGAAAAAGGGGCGACACAATTGGCTACTTGGCTGATCCAGGAGGGAATTACCATTTACTTTTCAAGCGCATCGCTTTTCCGCCAGCTTGTCGGTGCTTTGACCGGAAAGGAGGAGTTTCCCAGGCTACGTCTAATCAGATTGGCGAGTGAGACGGTGACTAAGAGCGATGTGGAGTTGTGGCGAAAGTATTTCTCCTCGGACTGCATTCTTGGGAACGGTCTGGGTACTACAGAAACGGGACCGAGTGTCTTGTACTTCATGGACAAAAGCACCCGGATCGACGCAAACACGGTACCTATCGGCTATCCGGTGCAAGACATGGAAATTCTATTGCTTGATGATGGCGGCCGAGAGGTTGGGTTGAACCGGGTGGGTGAGATCGCCGTAAGGAGTCGGTATCTTTCTCTGGGCTACTGGAGGAGGCCAGAGCTAACGCGGGCTAAATTTCTGCCGGATCCGGACGGAGGTGACAAACGAATCTACCTCACCGGTGATTTGGGGAGAAAGTCGAAAGGTGGCTGTTTCGAACTCCTTGGGCGCAAAGATTTCCAGGTCAAGGTCCGAGGTTATACGGTCGAGCCTGCTGAGGTGGAGATAAGTCTACTCAATCACTCTGCCATAAAGGAGGCGGTTGTGGTAGCCCAGGAAGCGGAGGTCACTGGGAAACCTTTGGTAGCCTATATCGTAACGAACAGAAAGCCTGCTCCCAGTATCGGGGAGATTCGAAGATTCCTGAGTGGGAAGCTTCCCGACTATATGATTCCTTCAGCCTTCGTGATGCTGGATGAGCTGCCGCTATTGCCAAACGGGAAAGTAGATCGAAAAGCCCTTCCTGACCCCGGCAATTCGAGACCAGGCCTTGATACTCCGTTCGTAGCAGCTAGAACCCCCGTAGAGGGGGAGCTGGCAAAGATCTGGGCGGAGGTTTTCTCGCTTGACAAGGTTGGAATCCATGATAACTTTTTCGATCTGGGTGGCCATTCCCTGCGAGCCACTCAGGTTATCTCACGGATTATCAACACGTTCAGAGTAGAACTACCCATAAAGTCCCTCTTCGAGTCGCCCACGGTAGCAGACATGGCAATGATTATTATTCAGAATGAGACGAAGAAGATCGGGCAGAAAGATCTAGCCCGCATGTTGAATGAGCTAGAAGCATTATCGGATGAAGAGGCGCAACGACTCCTTGCTGACGAAAGCAAGTAGTAAAGAAGCAGGGAAGTGAGTGGTCTTTCTTTGCTTCCGCTCTAGCCCTTATCTTCGGCTACGGGATGGTTGAGGACCGATCCGCCAATAAACTGTGCCGGAGGTTGGTTATATATGCGATCCTCCCTAAAATCTTCTGCTTTTGATTTCGGGGAAATTTACCTGAAGCAAACCTCTCAATCCTCCTTATCACTATATCATAGGCCGGAGTTGCATGCCTGACGGTCTTCTCACTGACTTTCAGTAGCCCATCGCAGTAAAGCATAATTGCAAATCCATGAATGGCATG
>JAPUHZ010000092.1 GCA_027297485.1 Deltaproteobacteria bacterium | reverse complement strand
GGAAAAGCCCGTCTGCCCAAAACCGCTTCTCTTGTCTTCGTACCAAATGGAGTATACTGTCCCCGGAATTGGTAAAAGAAAGCGTTCCCAGCTTTAAATTTTGACCTCAGTAATCCTCATAGCACCAATATGCTCCACTCTTTACAGCTCATTGGGTTTATTATAGAAGCGATCTCAGTAAGAGAAAGTAGCATGAGTAACACGTGGACTGTGGCATGTCCTCAAGAAAGAAGGGAAAAATCTCCAATCACTAGAAATTTGAGGGCCGAATAATGCCGGTCGGCTCATTTAATAGTTATCGAGGCAAGAGGTTAACCGAAAGCGATTGACACGGGCCTGGTCCCCTCGTATAGTCATTGTATATTCATTGGGAGGGCGTATGCAAACGAAGATTCAGAAGTGGGGAAACAGCCTTGGGTTGCGCATCCCGCGGTCTTTTGCCGCGGAGGCGCAGGTCGAGGAGGGTTCAGCGGTTGATCTGTCAGTGAAGAACGGAAACCTCTTGGTCCGTCCGGTGAGAGCTCGGAAGTACCTCCTGCGCGAACTCGTCAAGGGTATCAGGCCGCAGAATCTGCATGGCGAAGTGCCGACAGGAGAGGCCGTCGGCCGGGAGTCCTGGTAGTGGCGGCCTCGTATGTTCCGGGCCGGGGAGATTTGGTTTGGCTTCAGTTCAACCCGCAGGCAGGCCATGAGCAGGCCGGTCGTCGTCCGGCGTTGGTTATTTCGCCAGTGCCCTACAATCGTCGGGTCGGGTTGGCGCTCTGCTGTCCGATCACTTCGCAGGTGAAAGGCTATCCGTTTGAAGTGCTTCTTCCGAAGGGCCTTGGAGTAGAGGGAGCGATACTCTCGGATCAGATGAAGAGCCTCGACTGGCGGGTACGAAATGCGAAGCGCATTGGCCGTATTCCAAGCGAGGTGCTCTTGGAGACCGTCGGCAAGATCCTTGCTTTGGTCGACCCAGAGGACGCTCGCTAACACGCCCATGAACCTGTCGCTGGCTCCGCTTCCCTCCGCCCCCGCAGGTTAAGGAGGTATTTGAACTATGGCGATAAAGAATCCCCCGCATGTGGGCGGTGTGATCCGGCGCGAAGTGATTGAACCGTTTGGGTTGACGGTGACGGAAGCAGCGAAGGCGCTTGGGGTTGGAAGGCAGGCGCTTTCCAGCTTGCTCAATGAGAAGGCAGCTCTTACGAGCGACATGGCCCTGCGGGTCGAGAAGGCATTCGGGCCGAAGATGGAGCACCTCATGCGGATGCAGCTTGCCTATGATTTGGCTCAAGCCCGCAAGGAGGAGAGGACGATCGGGGTGAAGCGTTACGTCGTGAAGAAGGGAACGGAACACCCGGGATTGTCGAGATGACCGGTCAAGCTCTTGCGCGGTCCTCGCATTCAGGCGGTGGATCTCCAAGAAGCCACGAGTGAGCCTGGCATCCGCGTTGCCGAATGTTGTCTGGTGATCAATCAGTGGCATCTGCTTTTATGGACCCGGGGAGATAGACAGCGATCCGAGGTCATGCTGCGGGTCACGTGAAAAGGCTGCCGGCCCCTTTAAATTTCCCCTATTGGTTGTCGGGTGGAAAAGACGGACAGGAAAAGCCCGTCTGCCCAAAACCGCTTCTCTTGTCTTCGTACCAAATGGAGTATACTGTCCCCGGAATTGTAGCCTACCCGGCCAGTAAAGCAAATTCCGGGCTGTGGGTTACGTCAAAAAGACTCCCGACCCCTTTTTTGCTCCCCTTAACCGTTCGTTTGGAACTAGTGTTGGTCCTGGGGACCTTGATTCAATTGCCCACAATGTGTATAGTTAGATTGTCTTCTGTTTTTTCTCCTGTTTTGAGTATAACTCCTGTGGGTTGAGAGCGGTGGTGGCGGTGGGTCCCTCGATCTAAAACTTCCTCTCGAAATCTGCTATCCAAGCTCCTTTTAGCTGCATCAGGCCTTGGTGCAGCTATATAGCGCAGATAAAGACTACGGAGACAATAAAATTCTAAAGGAGGTTCCTAACTATGGAACTATACGTTAGTGCTTTGCCCTATTCCGTTTCGGAACGGCAGCTAAAGGAAATGTTTTCAGCACACGGGACTGTAGAATCAGCCTCGGTGATTCAAGGCAGATTCACCCGTCAGTCGCGGGGGTTCGGGTTTGTGGACATGAGCTCTCAGTCCGAGGCTGACAAAGCAATTGAGGCCCTGAATGGCACTCAGCTTGAGGGGCAGACTATTGTCGTGAGGGAGGCCCGCCCGCAAATGATTCGAAAAATTCTCTGTCCAATCGATTACTCAAGCCATTTAAAAGCTGGCATCGCCTATGCCATCTCTTTGGCCCAGGAGAATAGCGCTGAATTGTTATTTCTACATGTGAGCTCGATAACGGCCTATCAGGCTTATGAAGTGACACTCTTTTACCAAGAGGATCTTAAGAGAAACCGCGTTCCCGAGTTTTCGATCGGTAAGCTTCTGGCGCAAAAAACATCTCAACTTAACCAGTTTGTTCAACACAACTTTGGTGGTCAACTGAGACAACTTCGATGGCATGCAGATGTAAGCCTGGGAAAGGTCTCGAGTGAAATCGTCAGGGTAGCTGCCCAGGAAGACATCGATCTCATCATTGTGGCTAAGGGGAAAAGGCGAACTATTATGTCCCGAATCCTCGCCCGCAGCATCTCAGAGTCCATAAGCCGAAAGGTCCGCTGCCCCGTGGTTTGCATAAGCCCTCCGTCGGAGGCTTCGCCCTGGCGTGGAAGATCCTGGCCAGTTTTGAGCAACGTTTCACAGTTTTCTTAAATTTCAACAAACCGCTTGAGAAATTTGACTTTTGTCTCGGGCCAGAGCTTTACGGAAGAAAGCGAAGTTTTCAAACAGTATCCTGGAAGTTCGACAAGCGGCGGTCTACATCGGGCCGCCGTTTTTGCATTCAACGCCTGTAGGACTCAATTAAATAGCTCTTTAATTGCGTCCTGGGGGTCCAACACTGAGCAAACCCATGTCCAGAGCGGCTCCTCCGAATCGTGCTCGTTTACAAACACGAGCCACGAACACGTGTAACGATGACTACCCGCCTTGCACCTGCCGCCTTCTCGACGGTCAGGGTTTTGAGGTGTAGCGAGCTTACGCACGGAATAGGGTTTTACCCAAGCGGTGTTGAGGATGGGATGATCTAAATATTTTTTTGACTCTAGGGAGAAACTGTGCTATTTTCGGCTTATGGAAACACATTTGCAGAAGGTTTTGATCTTCGCTCTTCTCCTATCGTTGATTTTGCCGCCCCTGAGCTTAAGAGCAGCGGAGCCTGCTCGTGGAGATGAGCTTCAACTTGAACCAGCGGAGCCTTCGGCCGGAGAGGATTTCGGATACGGGTTCGGCTCTGTCGTTGCCAGCTTATTTTATAGCCCTCTAAAGATCACATACGCTGGCCTCGGCCTCATGACAGGTGGCCTAGGTTATCTACTTAGCGCCGGTAACGCAGACGTAGCTGACAACATTATCTACCCAGCTGTGCGCGGCGACTATATCATTACACCGAGTCAGCTTAAGGGAGAGCAGCTGGTTATCTTCATAGGGCCACCTCCACCGACCGATCCTATTCCTCAGGAGATCACTACCGCTAATCTTCCGCCCCAATACATAGGGCCACCTCCACCGACCGATCCTATTCCTCAGGAGATCACTACCGCTGATCTTCCGCCCCAATACTAAGAGCTGAGGCAGACTCCTCGTTTCGAAGATTTGATAAACTCCAGGAGGGCAACTCCGTTCGGGGAAATCTTTTTGCCGGCTCCGATCTCCTTGATGGCCAACGAAAGGTTTCGCCCCTTGCGAAACAAGACCCGAAAGATCTCCTTGATCTGACGGACTCTCCGATCGTCAAAGCCGGCCCGCTTGAGCCCAACAACGTTCACGCCCCGCAACCTGTGTTGCCAGTCCGCAATTGAATAGGGAGGAACATCCCGACTGGTGCCACTCAGTCCCCGCATCAGAGATAGCCATTTTTCTTTAAACCACAGTGCTCCACCAATGAGTAACATCATCAGCAAAATGCCGGCCCCCACCTGCTTCCATTTCCCTGCCAGAGCCTTGAATCGTCCCTCCGTTTTGACTGAAGGGTGATGGGCAACCCTGGTATGATCAGCCAGAGGGGAAACCCACGGCCCATGGAAAAAGTATCCCTCACTATACCCAGACAATTTTCATCAAAAAAGGACCGCCCGCTGAGGAGTGTAAGGCCTCCAAGGGACCTTTCGGTAAATGAAAGTGATCGAGCCGGGCCAGAGCCTAAACAGTTTGATCAGCGGCAGTCCACATCGGGTCGCCGTTTCCTTATCCAACGGTCCGTAGGACTCAATTCATTAGCTCTTTAATTGCGTCCTGGCCATTCAATACCGAGCAAAGCCAAGCCCAGAAAGGGTCCGAGCCTAGCTAGAAGTGACATTTAATGAGTTGCCTCTTAGTGGTCTTAAAAGGATTAATTGCCAATCAAGGTTTCTCTGACCACTGTACCGCCTACTGTCCGTGAACTGGTGCAGACAAACCCCAAAAGCTGCCACACTCAATGTAAGAGTTGAGGCTATCAAATCACACCCAACTTTTGAGATTGAAAAAATTGGCCCGAGTTGGGGATGGGTGGGAGTACAGTGTGTGAGCTGATTCCAAAAGCGGCCTGGGCTTTTCGGTTTTTTTTGGCCTGTACCGTAAACGTTCCGGTTTTGTGCCAACTCTGGGTAGCAATCCTTAGCACTCAGTGATACCCGCCTTGTGGAAGTTTGCCTAGTTTGCTAGGTTTTTGCGGTGTTTATCACTCAGTATCATCCGGCTTATCTCTTAGCCCGAGAAGTCAGCCGTTTGTACCAGGTTCCCATAGACCCGTTTATCCTTGTTAGATCGAGGGAGACTCCACCCCAAACCCAACTCCCTGAAGAGGAGAGGAGGAAAAACGTGCGTCATGCTTTTACCGTGAATCCCGAGAGGCCGGTTCAAGGAAAAACCCTGTTGCTCGTTGACGATGTCTATACCTCGGGAGCGACGGTCAACGAGTGCTGCCGAACACTGATCCGTGCTGAGGCGAAGGCGGTCTATGTTCTCACGTTAGCCAGGACGGTTTCATGAATACTTCTTTTTCCAGCCAGGTAAACAGGCAGGGATCCGGGCTCGCTTATACCCGCTTTCTCTTTAAATACCTGGAAGGGATCAGGGCAGAGGGCTTTGGGGGAAGAGCGCTTAGGAAGGGGAAGGGCTTTTAAGATGCCCGAATTAGAAAGCGAGTATTCAAGACATTATTCGGACGAGCGGTTTTGGGAGAAGCTTAAAAAGTTTGCATTGAAGGCCGGCCGCGAAATAGTTGAAAAGGCCCTCATCCTTTATTACACCCTTCAGCAACCTGGAACTCCCGTATGGGCAAAATCTGTTATTGTCGGGTCACTCGGCTATTTTATCCTGCCTGCTGATGCAATCCCTGATCTAACTCCAATAGTCGGCTTTTCTGATGACCTCGGTGTGCTGGTGCTGGCACTCGCCACCGTAGCGACCCACGTCACCG
>JAPUHZ010000091.1 GCA_027297485.1 Deltaproteobacteria bacterium | reverse complement strand
CGAGTGCTCTTTTTTGTACCGGATAAGAAGGGTCAATTTAGATGGGCTAACGCATACTTCCTAACAAGTTTCGACAGAATATTCAGAGTATTCACGAAAGCGGCCGGCGAAAAGAACCCCTTTGAGAGCTTGAAGATGGCTAAGTGAAGCTGAAATAGTAGGGTCAAAGAATAGTAGGATCAAATCTTGAATCTTGACATTTCTCATCTCACCCTCATTTCCGCGACTTCTTCCATAGTGCGCCGCTCTTTCTTTCACGAGAAATCCGATCTTTCGTTTCTTGGTCTCCGGCGGAGCCATTAGCTGGCGGATGGCGTCAATGACTACTTTGAACTGCGTGTAGTACTTTTTCTCCAGCTCGTCAAGGCGGCCGGTCAGATCCTTGTGAGAAGCAATGACCCTATCAACTATCAATGAACAGCCCAAAACGGGCATGAAGCCGGGATTGGCTAAGACAGCTAAGGATTGGCCTAGATAGTTGTGCATGCCCAAAAAAGACTCCCTACCCCTATTCTATTCAGATTGACTTAGTCAACGACTTAGTCTATCATAACTCCATGGCTGAAGTTGGAATTCATGAAGCAAAGACTCATCTTTCTAGGTTACTCCGTCGGGTTGCCGCGGGTGAGGAAATTATTATAGCCAGGGCAGGTAAGCCCGTAGCTCGTCTGCTGCCGGTTAACAAACGGCAGATCCGCAAGCTGGGACGGGACCAGGGGCTATTTAAACTGCCGGACGACTTCGACTCACCGCTGCCTGAAGAAATTCTCCAGCATTTTGAGTCATGAAGATCTTGATGGATACGCAGTGTTGGCTCTGGATACAGGTCTCACCTGAGCGATTTTCCAAGCAAGCTTTGGATTTTGTTCAGGATCCCGACAACGATCTTTTATTGTCGGCGGCAAGTTGTTGGGAAATAGCTATCAAGTACGTATTGGGGAGATTGCCCTTACCTTTACCTCCTTCGGAGTACGTCCCGAATCGCATGGAAATAAGCGGGGTTAGCGCACTCCCCGTCAGAAACAGCCATGCCCTTCACGTAGCCACGCTCCCTGCGCATCATCGTGATCCGTTTGATCGCTTACTGATTGCTCAGGCCCAACTCGAAAAACTCTCCCTCCTGACAGCCGACCAACAGTTTGCCGCCTATGACGTAGAGCTGCATTGGGCCAATTAAGAGAAAGCTTGTGGTGCCAGGATTGCAAAGTTGAAAAATTAGGCTTCCTCTACCAAATACCTTATGATGGCGCCGATTAAAATAACGGGTGTAGTACCCTAAAATCTGCTGCCTGGTCTTGGACAGAGGCACTGGACCGGTTTCCAACAAAAGGTGGATATGGTTGGTCATAAGAACGAAGGCAAAGAGTCTAAATGCTTGCCGCTTCCAATACTTAGCCAGAAGCTCCAGGAACTGCTTGCGATCCAAGTCGTCTCGGAATATAGTACTTTCACTTTTAGGGTTCTAGCACCATTTCGGTCTATTGGAGGCTCTTTTCCGGATGTCCTGTAAGGCGCAAGGCTAATCTGCCTGGAAGTTAACTCAAGGATTGAAATTAAGCTGCTTATAGGCTATATCTGAGACAAATTCGGGATCTATGTCGCTCCTTCCAGCAGTCGTTTGGGACTTTTGAACTCGGGTTATTCAGGGTTCATCGAGAGAGATCTTAAGTCGGCGATTACCGAAACTCGATAAAAATCTTATTTTTCAGAATAAACATCGGCCGACCTGGTCAGTCGGCAATGATAAAGACTAAGGAATTTTTTCAATGGCAAAATCAAAATCGATAATACCAAATCAATCCACTCAGGCCTTGCTTCCGATTAATTGGCTGAATACATTTTTTCTTACAATAACTGCTTTGATAGCTTTGATTGGTATGCCCCTCTACGTTTACTTCGTGGGAATCTCTTGGCCTTTGATCGGGGTGTTTCTATTCTACTTGGCCGCAACAGGGTCTTCTATTACGGCCGGTTATCACCGCCTTTTTGCTCATCGTGCCTATGAGACCAATCGTTATATTAAGCTCTTCTATCTGCTTTTTGGAGCAGCTGCGTGTCAGAACTCTGCACTGAAGTGGGCTGCGGACCACCGGGACCATCACCGCTTTGTGGATCAGGATGCCGATCCCTACAACATCCGCCGTGGGTTTTTCTACGCTCACATGGGATGGATTTTTATCAAACGCCCTGAGGACTTAAACCTGGACAGCGTAGGAGATCTTTCCCAAGACCCACTGGTGCGCTGGCAACATCGGTTTTATTTTTCCCTTGCGATTCTAGTTGGAGGGGCTTCCCCTTTGCTGATCGGCTATTTCTTAGGTGACGCTTTGGGATGTTTTCTCCTGGCGGGAATAACCCGTACGGTGATGATCCATCATTCAACCTTTTTCATAAATTCTCTTTGCCATTTCGTGGGGAAACAACCCTATTCCTTGAAAGATTCATCACGAGACAGCGGAGTTGTTGCCATACTCACCCTTGGCGAGGGTTATCATAATTTTCATCACCGGTTTCAATACGATTACCGAAATGGTGTCCGTTGGTACCACTTTGACCCGACCAAATGGCTTGTCAAAACGCTCGAAACCTTTGGGTTGGCAAAAAACCTACGCAGGGCCTCCGATGCGCATATTTTTCAAGCGCGCCTCGATGTACAGAAAGAGCAGGTGCAGAAAAAACTAGCGGCTTTCTCTCAAGAGGTCCGAACGGATATGGAAGAGAAGATTCGCGCTGCTCATTCAGCGTTGTTGGCGGCGTATGCAAGCTGGAGAAACCTCAAAGCTGATTGCAAGTCAGCCAAAGAATCCTTTAGCAAACACAAAATACCCGCCCACAAATTCGAGCAAAATCTCCACAAGGTCAGATCTCGTTTCTTAGCGACGCGGGCCTCCTGGTCAGTCCTAGTTCAGGGACTCCTACAGGGGTCTAGTTTAGAGTCTCTCGGATCTCCTTGAAGAGGTAGGGCATATTAGTTTTGCGTTGATTTTTGGCCTGCCCTGCTCCTTATCCAGGACAGGCCTTCCTGCGCAACCAACTAGGCCCTAGCAGCCTCCAGATTACCGCTAACACTTACGCCACCATGTCCTTGGCGGGAACACGGCAGGCGCAGTGGATCGCTCGGATGATGCTACCTGGGGGCTTCCTGGTAGCAAAGGCGTGATTAGAGCAGATGGTAGATCAGGAAGTTATTAATTTTATTGGTGGGCCGCCGGAGACTCGAACTCCGGACCCGCTGATTAAGAGTCTAAACCCGATGATGACTACAGCCTAAACCTTCCTAAAAAACCCAATCATTTCAAGCCCCAGAGGTTTGCTTGTATGGCAGCTTTTGGGGCTTGGCTGCTCCAGTACACGGACAAAAGGCGGACAGTAGAACGCGAACTACCAGCGCCACTTGATATCATAGTCGGTGCCGACAGCGTGCTGCGCTGGCAGCGAAAAGCTGAAACGGACGCGGCCCTCGGGTAGAGTTAAAGGTTCTGCCCTCGGTACTGCTTTCTTTCCTGTAAGGGTCAGCAGAGATACTGTGACGTCTTTTGGTGGTCTTCGGTACGGGAATAAAATGGTGAACCTCACCCTCTCTGTGGGTTGCCGGAGAGTTAAGGTGTACCCCTCCTCATCCTTAGGATAGCTATCTCTAAAAGTCCACATTACAACCCTACGGTATATCCTTCCTTTAGTAGGGTGTTGCTGAAAAACGTGACGATAGCCCCTTGGTGAGCGCTCACAGGAAGTGTCAAGGCGGGTGCCAGAGGCGGCGTCCCATAAATACATGGAAACGCCTTCAACCTTTCCGTCACACGACACTGCTTCCTCAAGCGCAGGAACCTGGTCTTGTAAACACAGTAATCGTTGCTCTTTGACATAGTGTGCTAAGCTTCCATCGGTTTGGCTGGCAAATCCCAGCACAACGAAGCTCTCCAAGATTTTAAAAGGATATTCATGGTGCCTGAAGCGACGAACAATATCAGCAACTACGAAAGCGGCGAGAACCAATATGATGACGCCGGCCAGGACATATACAACATCAACATATCCGGCCAAAGATGCGATGATTGAGGCGACCGCTAGCGCTAGCCACAGCCACTCTTTCCCTGTGAACTCCAAAAAGAGCATCGACTCAATAAATAAAAAAATGCTTCCTATCAGTGGTTGACAAGAAGCATTTTTAGAAGCACGAACAGTGCGTATAGCTAGCTACTACCAGTCACCCTTACCAGCAATGGTATGATACATGTCGCAGCCTCCGTCTAGAAACAGAATAAATCCTGCTACCTATGAAACCAAATCCCTTAGTGAGGATACACCACAGGGAAAGCTTGTCAAGCTTAAAGTGCACCTCACTCAACAGCCTGACCTCTACGGCGTTTTTACGCGGAAGGCGACAACTCTCAATTAACCGACCTGCCCCAGCCACTAGTGTAGTGTCCCATAAATAACTTGACTTATACTGATAGATCCTGTATGCTCGCATATTATGAGCAGAACCGTAGCCCCAATTGTTTTCTCTTCCACAGAGCAATCCACCTTGGCTGCTTGGGTACGTAGCAGGAGCCTTCCATTGCGGCTGGTACAGCGTGCCAAGATTATTAGGATGGCAGCCGATGGAGTGCTGAGTCAGGACATCGCTAGCACGCTCAAGGTCTCGCGTCCTACGGTACAACTGTGGCGGCAGCGCTTTTTGGCTCTTCGACTGCCGGGCCTGGAAAAGGACGCTCCTCGGCCTGGTCGAATTACGAGACTGCCGGCACGAAAAATTCATGCTGTCGTCGAAGCGACTCTGCACACGACACCTTCTCAGGCGACGCACTGGAGCGTGCGCAGCATGGCCAAGGCCCAAGGAATCAGCCGGATGGCGGTCCAACGTATCTGGAAGCAGCACAACCTCAAGCCCCATCTGGTCAAGACCTTCAAGCTCAGCCGGGACAAGCACTTCGTCGAGAAGCTGTGCGATGTGGTGGGTCTGTACCTCAATCCTCCAGAGAAGTCCCTGGTTTTGTGTGTGGACGAGAAGAGCCAAATCCAGGCTCTGGAACGCACCCAGCCGGGCTTGCCGCTGAAAAAGGGCCGCTACGGGACCATGACACACGACTACAAACGCAACGGCACCACTACGTTGTTTGCGGCGCTGAGCATGCTTGACGGTAAGGTGATCGGCGACTGTATGCCACGCCATCGGCATCAAGAATTCATCCGCTTCCTCAAAAAAATAGACGCCGAGGTTGCGCCCAAGCTCAACTTGCATCTGATCGTGGACAATTATGGGACCCACAAACATCCCCGTGTCAAAGCCTGGCTACGGCACCATCCTCGGTTCCAGCTGCACTTTATTCCGACTTCGAGTTCCTGGTTGAATTTAGTCGAGCGTTGGTTCCGCGAGCTTACCGACAAACGAATCCGTCGCGGTAGCTTCCACAACGTGCCCGCACTGATTACGACTATCAAAGATTATTTGGACAATCACAATCAGAACCCTCAGGTGTTTGTATGGAGCGCTCCAGTGGAGCAAATCTTGGCCAAAATCGCCAAATGTAAAGAAGCGTTAGGGACACTACATTAGAAAGGCCTCAGACGGGTGGAAATAGCCACCTCCCCCAAGGTTGAGCTGAAAACTGTGACGAGGGACAATCCGCGGATCTGCTCGTCGGAGACTACTTAATCTTCTCGAGATCCTGGCGCTGCATGACCGCTTGCAGTTCCTTCTGGGCCGCAGCGAGATTCTGGATCGCCTCGATGTTCGGGTACCTCCTCGCGTCCGACCTGAGACCATACCAGGTGATCTTCTTATCAACGTTTAGGATCTCCTGTCCGGCCTCACCAGCCGGCTGGTAGCGATCCAGGCGAACCTCAATGACGGTGGTGGAGGCGTCGGCAACGGCAAAGAGCGTAGACTGGAGATCTCCCTGT
>JAPUHZ010000090.1 GCA_027297485.1 Deltaproteobacteria bacterium | reverse complement strand
GAGGTGAAGGAATGGATGTCGGGTAATCTTTGCCGATGTACCGGCTACTATAAGATTCTAGAGTCGGTCATGGCTGTGGTCAAAGGAAAATACAACCAGAATCCAGGAATCAGCGGTCATTAAAACTTCCGAAATCTGACTCCTGACTTCTATGGAGCAAAAACATGTCTAAGCGGGAAAAGTTTTCCGTAGTCGGGCAACGGGTCAACCGGATCGAGGGATACGAGAAAGTCACCGGAGAGGACCGCTACATAGCGGATATTGTCCTTCCGGGAATGTTGATCGGAAGGATCCTGCGTAGCCCCTACCCCCATGCCCGTATTGCCCATATCAACACAAGCAAGGCGGAAAAGCTGCGCGGTGTCCGGGCTGTGGTCACCTCCGAGGATACGATAAAACGGGGTTGGGGCGCTTTTTTCCCGGACCAGTACCCGCTCTCGGTCGGTAAGGCTCGCTACATAGGCGAGGAAGTGGCGGCTGTGGCTGCACTCGATGAGGACATTTCAGAGGAGGCGCTGGAACTGATTGATATAGAGTGGGAGGAGCTTGCGGCCGTTTTCGATGCCGATGAGGCTATGAAAGAGGGAGCCCCGCTTATCCATGAGGATAAGGAACGCAATATAGCGTTGACCATCGACGTGGAACGGGGCGATATCCAGCGCGCCTTTGCCGAATCGGATCTGATCGTCGAGGATACTTTCGAGAGCATACCCCAGTGGCATTGTGCAATCGAAACGATTGGAAGCGTTGCCGAATACGCGCCCAACGGGAAGTACACCATCACCATGAACACCCAGACTCTCTTCACGGCGCGATACAGGATCGCGGCGGCTTTGGGAGTGAGAGAAACCGATGTGCGCATCATCCAGAGCGCCGTGGGCGGAGGCTTCGGGGGAAAGTCCTGTGACGATAACAACGCTATAGTTGCCGCCATTTTAGCCCGCAAGGCCCGTAAGCCTGTAAAGATCATCAATACCCGTGAGGAAGAATTCTTGGCCGGTAGCCGTCCCAGAGTGAACATGAAGATCTGGGTGAAAATGGGCTTCAAGAAAGACGGGCGTATCCGAGGCAAACAGATCCGCGTGGTGGCCGATAACGGTGCCTACTCGGGTAAGGCCCCTGCGATCACCGGTGTCGCCGCCCTGCGTCACGATACCTGCTACAATTACTCGGACGTAAAGACCCAGGCCTATCTGGTATACACCAACAAAATCCCGACCGGCGCCTTCCGCGGTTTTGGCAATCCCTCAGCAGAATGGGCCGTTGAGCAGACGATCGACAAGGCCGCCCATGACCTCGGAATCGATCCTCTGGACCTCGCACGCCTCAATGCCGTAGAACCCGGGTATGTCTCGCCGCACGGCAATCGCGTTACTAGCTGCGAGCTCAAGCAGTGCATTGACATGACTGAGAAGATGATAGACTGGAAGACAAAGCGGGCAGCCCGGACTCCTAACAGGGGACTGGGGCTTGCCTGCACGGTTCATGTCAGCGGCAAACGTCACTTCGGTGACTACGACGGCGGCTCAGCTACGATCAAGGTCAACGAGGACGGAAAGGCTCTCATCCTGAGCGGAGAAGGTGAAGTAGGTCAAGGGGCACATACGGCCATGTGCCAGATTGCCGCCGAGGAGCTGGGGGTCCCATTAGAGGATGTCGAAATCTCCCGTGCCGACACTGACCTTACGACCTTCTGCCTCGGAGCCTTCGGCAGCAGGGTGACCTATATTGGGGGAAATGCGGTCAAGGATGCAGCCTCCAAGGTCAAGCAGCAGCTTTTCGAGACGGCCGCCGAGCTTCTGGAGGCAAGCGCCGATGACCTGGTTTCCAAAGATGGCCGGATCTTTGTGAAAGGGGTCGAGAACAAGTCCGTAACCGTAGGCGATGTGGCCCGGGCACGTCTCTTTCGCCGTGGTGGGTCCCCGATTGTGGCTTCCGGAAGCTTCGACGCCGACTCTGTGCTCCAGGACGCATACCGTTACGGGAATGAGTCAGGCGCATACAATTTCGGATGCCAGGCTGCGGAGGTCGAGGTGGATCCGGAGACCGGCCAGGTCAAAGTGCTCAAGTACGTTGCAGCCTCCGATTGCGGCACAGTCATTTATCCCATGGGCGCCGAGGGCCAGGTTGAAGGCTCGGTGGCCCAGGGTATCGGTTATGCAATCATCGAAGGTCTCAGGATGGAAGAAGGACGACCTATCAACCCCAATTTCGGTGACTATCGGCTTCCTTCCATGAGAGACATGCCTCCCCTCATTCATAGTTTTGCAGATTCTTACGAACCGACCGGCCCCTTCGGGGCCAAGGGACTTGGCGAGCTTGGAATGGATCCTACCGCGGCGGTCATAAGCAACGGCATCTTCGACGCCGTGGGGGTCCGAATTAAAACGCTCCCTATCACCCCTGAAAAAGTTTTGAATGCACTCAGAGAAAAAAGGAGCAAGGGTTAAAGGGATTAAGGGTTAGAAGCCTGCTATGGTGAAATTCGATTACATCGAACCGCAAAGCCTGGGGGAGGCCTGTGGACTTCTCGAGCGCCATGGCGATGAGGCAAAGGTCATTGCCGGCGGCACCGCGTTGCTGATTTGGATGCGACTGCGTCTTTTGAATCCGAGGGTCGTCATCAGCCTTGGCAAAATACCGGACTTTGATACCATCCATTTCGACCCAAAGGAGGGTCTGAGAATAGGCGCGGGTGCGCGACACCGAGAGATCGAGATGTCTCCGGTGGTAAGGAATCATTATCCCCTACTATACGAGACCTTCCGCAAAGTGGCGCAGCCGAGGATTCGGAATATGGGAACAATCGGCGGCAATCTCTGTCAGGGCGACCCCCTCACTGATCCAGGGACAAGCCTCATGGTGCTTGACGCCGACCTTACCCTTGTCAGCAAAAACGGCCAGCGGACCCTTCCAGTAGAAAAATTTTTTGTCGATTACTACCAAACCGACATAAGGCCGGAAGAGATCCTCACCGAGATCCACGTGCCCCCACCGATTCAAGGGCAAAGTTGGGCTCATATTAAATTTCTTCCGCGAAGCCTGGAGGATTTCGCCACCGTCGGAGTTGCTTTGACATTGCGCGGTCAGGGGAGTCGCTGTGAGGATATCCACCTGGCTCTCAACTCGGTTGCCCCTACCATCTTTCGGGCCAAGCGTGCGGAGGAGATCTTGCGCGACCAGGAGATATGCAACGACTCGGTGCACAGAATGGCTGAGGCAGCGGCCGAAGAAGCGGATCCTATGGACGACAATCGTGGCTCTGCGGAATACAAGCGCGAGCTCATCAAGGTCCTGGTACGTCGGGCCACAGAGGAAGCCCTACAGAGAGCTGTTGCTGATAAGCCAGAATGACAGAAGCGCTAAAAGTGTGAGCTAAGCACCCTCTGGATCGGCGCGCAAATACCCGAACGCCAGAAAGGAATGGGGGAGATTTCGATGATCGTCGGAGTACCTGTCGAGTCCTATCCGCAAGAGCAGAGAGTTGCCCTAGTGCCTTCATTAGTGCGGTCCTTGACCAAGGCGGGGCTGGAAGTCCTTGTGGAACAAGGAGCGGGGGAGAACGCGGGGTTCCCCGACACCGCATACAAGGAACAGGGAGCACGTCTGGCGCCGGATCGGACTCAACTCTTCTCCTCGGCCGATGTGCTCCTCCAAGTGCACGGTCCGGATGCCAACTCTAAGGCTGGCCACGCCGATTTGGAGTTGCTCCGCTCTGGTCAGGTAGTTCTGGGACTCCTTAACCCTTTGGGAGCCCCCGAAGCCGCGCATGAGCTTGCGAAAAGGGGCGTCACTGCCTTTGCCTTGGAACTGCTCCCTCGCATCAGCCGCTCACAGCCCATGGACGCCCTAAGCTCCATGGCCACGATAGCCGGCTACAAGGCTGTTCTCCTCGCAGCCGGAGCGCTCAAGAAAATCTTTCCCATGATGATTACTGCCGCCGGCACTATCATACCGGCCCGGGCGTTTGTGGTGGGAGCCGGCGTGGCCGGCCTCCAGGCGATCGCCACCTCTCGTCGCCTTGGCGCCGTCGTGCAGTCGTACGATGTCAGGCCAGCAGTTAAGGAACAGGTTGAGAGTTTAGGGGCTAAGTTCTTAGAATTACAGTTAGAAACTAAGGAGGCTGAGGAGTCTAGTGGGTACGCTAAAGCCATGGGCGAGGAGTTCTACCGCCGCCAGCGAGAGATGATGAAGCAGGTGGTGGCCGAAAGCGATGTGGTCATCACCACTGCGGCAGTTCCGGGCAAAAAGGCGCCGGTCCTCATCACCGAAGAGATGGTCCAGGGCATGCGTCCGGGGTCGGTCATCGTGGACCTGGCTGCCGAGGGGGGCGGTAACTGCGAGCTCACTCGGCCTGGAGAGACGCTGGAGGCGCACAGCGTGACCATACTCGGGCCCATCAACCTCCCATCCACCGTCTCCCACCACGCCAGCCAGATGTACGCCGGAAACGTCACTGCATTTCTCAAGAACCTGGTGAAGGAGGGTGAGATCCACCTCAACTTAGAAGACAAAATCATACAGGATACGCTCGTCGCGCACGAGGGAGAGGTGGTCAACAACCGAGTGCGTGAACTTCTCGGGCTTCCAGCCGACGGCGCGTCGGCCAACGAAAGGAGTCGCTCCTGATGGATGTCTTTGTTTTAGCTCTAACTATCTTCGTACTGGCCCTCTTCGTGGGCTTCGAAGTGATTACCAAGGTGCCGCCTCTTTTGCACACACCTCTCCTGTCTGGCGCGAACGCGATCTCGGGCATCACCCTGGTGGGGACACTGGTGACTTCAGGCCAGCAGTTGACCACCCTCACGACGATCCTGGGTTTCTTTGCGGTGGCCATGGCAACGGCGAACGTGGTGGGAGGCTTCTTGGTAACGCACCGTATGCTCGGCATGTTCCGCCGGAAGAAATAGGATGCCAAAAGAGTTCATAGACCTTTTCTATCTTGCCGCCGCGGTCCTTTTCATCTTTGGCCTGAAGGGACTCTCCCATCCCCAAACGGCGGTGCGCGGCAACCTCCTGGGATCCGCGGGGATGCTCTTGGCCATCGTAGTGACTCTTTTGGACAAACGCATCGTCAGCTTCGAGGTCATCGTGGCAGGTTTTGTGGTGGGGGGACTCATTGGTGCCGTGATGGCCTATCGGGTCTCTATGAACGCCATGCCCCAAATGGTCGCCGTCCTCAATGGTCTCGGAGGCGGCGCCTCGGCTCTGGCGGTCGGGGCCGCCCTGGAGGAGGCTCTCAAAGGAGGCTTCGTCGAGGAGATATCGGTTCAGTTCATCTTGGCCGCCGCTGCCTCCGGGCTTATCGGCAGCGTCGCCTTCACCGGGAGCGCGATCGCCTTTGGCAAACTTCAGAGTCTTATCAAGGAGCGACCCGTCCTTCTGCCAGGTCGCCACGCAATCAACTTGGGGCTGGCGTTGGCCTGCCTGGGGCTGAGTGGCTGGCTGGTAATGGAGCCTACGAACTCACTGCCTTTTTGGGCCTTAGTGGTCAGTGCCTCGATCCTTGGGATTACGCTGGTGATACCCATTGGCGGGGCCGACATGCCCGTGGTCATCTCCCTGCTCAACGCCTACTCAGGAATTGCGGCCGCAGGCCACGGCTGGGTGCTCAACAACAGCGTGCTCATCATCGCCGGCTCGCTGGTGGGCGCCGCGGGGTTCATCCTCACCGCTCTGATGTCGCGAGCCATGAATCGTTCCTTGCCCAATATCATATTCGCTGGCGTGGGAGCGGTCGTCGCCACCGAAGCGGAGAGTGGCGACATCTACGCCGGGAGAGTGAAGTCGGTCTCAGCGGAACAGGTGGCAATGATGTTGGACGGTGCCCGGAGGGTCGTCATCGCACCAGGGTATGGGATGGCCGTTGCCCAGGCCCAGTTCGCTGTGGGGGATCTGGCAAGCCTCCTCGAATCTAGGGGAGTCGAGGTGGAATTTGCTATTCATCCGGTTGCGGGTAGAATGCCGGGGCACATGAACGTCCTGCTTGCGGACGCAAACATCCCCTACGAGAAGCTGAAGGATATCGATGAGATCAACCCTACCTTCCGGCAATCGGACGTGGTGCTGGTGATTGGGGCCAATGACGTGGTCAATCCGATGGCCCGAGAGGCGGACCCGTCCATTCCAATTGCGGGCATGCCCATCCTCAACGTGGACCAGTCGCGTTCGGTGGTCATCATCAAGCGCAGCCTCAGCCCAGGCTTCGCAGGAATTCCTAACCCCCTCTTTGCTGCAGACAATTCTGTTATGCTATTTGGCGATGCCAAAAAGATGGCCATGGATCTCATGGCCGCTCTCAAGGAGGTCTAGGAAACAATGCACATACTTCCAATGGGCCGTAAAGAGCGCCTTTCTCGTCGAAACAATTACAGAGGAGGTAAGCAATGTACTTCGTAAGTGAACTCTTACAAGCCAAAGAACATGAGGTCTGGTCGATTCCACCGGACACCTCAGTCTATGACTCTCTCAAATTGATGGCCGAAAAGAATGTCGGGGCCTTGCTGGTGCTCGATGCAGACAAGCTGGTTGGCGTCTTCTCGGAGCGGGATTACGCCAGGAAGGTCATTCTCGAGGGGAAATCTTCCAAGGAACTGTCCGTCAAGGAAATCATGAGCACAGAAGTCGTGTCCGTCAATCCGAGCCAGTCTATCGACGAGTGTATGGCGTTGATGACGAATAAGCGGATCCGCCACCTACCTGTACTTGAAGGTAACCGCTTGGTGGGCATTATTTCGATCGGGGATGTGGTTAAGGCAACCATCTCTGAACGGGAAGTCACAATAACCCACCTAGAAAATTACATTAGGGCATCCTAATTGCTCGTTAAACCTGCGGAAGACGGCAAGACTTAAATGATGAGCAAAGGGAATTGAGGCGAAGTTGATGTCATAGGACAATAGAGTGTTAAAAACCTTTACTCTGTCCCCCAGCGCCCTTTTATTTCTTATAACTGATCCGATAAATGGCACCCGCGTAATCGTCTGAGACGAGGAGAGCGCCGTCGGGCATCACTAGCACATCAACCGGGCGCCCCCACGTCTCACCGCTTCGCAGCCAACCTTCAGCAAAGACTTCGTATGATACGGCCTTGCTGTTTTCTAGGCGTACGAGTGATACGCGATACCCGATCGGCGTGCTGCGATTCCACGACCCATGTTCTGCGATAAAAATCTGGCCTTGATACTGCCGAGGAAACATCGCACCCGTGTAAAAGCGCATGCCCAGCGACGCCACATGGGGGCCAAGATTTTGCGCAGGCGGCTTGAACTCTGCACAACTCCGCTTGTCGCCGAACTTCGGATCTGAAATAGTCCCACCGTGACAATACGGATAGCCAAAGTGCAATCCCTGCCGAGGGGCATGATTCAATTCGTCAGGTGGCAAATCATCACCAAGCCAGTCACGCCCGTTATCGGTAAACCAAAGTTCTTTCGTCTCTCGATGCCAGTCAAACCCAACCGTGTTACGAACACCCCGGGCAAACGGCTCCAATCCAGTGCCGTCGGGCTTCATCCGCATGATCACAGCATAACGCCGCTCCTCTGGCTCACAGATATTACATGGCGCCCCCACTGGTACATATAGCATCCCGTCGGGTCCAAAACGGATAAACTTCCAGCCATGATGCGTGTCGTTGGGGAAGCTATCATTTACCACGATGGGATGCGGCGGATTGTTCAGGCGATTTTCGATATTTTCGAAGCGCAGTACCCGGTTCACTTCGGCCACATAGAGCGCACCGTCACGGAACGCGACGCCATTTGGCATATTCAACCCCTGCGCTAGGGTAATAACCTCATCGGCTTTGTGATCCTTGTTGCGATCTACGATGGCGTAAACATTCCCTGCCTTGCGCGTGCCGACAAATAACGTGCCATGGGGACTTAAAGTCATCGACCGTGCATTAGGCACGTGCTTCGCGTAGATGCTGATCTCAAATCCCGGGGGCAGTTTGATCTTTTCGAGCTGTAACTCCTGAGCACAGGCCAGCGATCCAAAAAGGGGGAGAGTCAAAATCCATTGCAAATGAAGACCTATCAGGAATTTCGGTCCTTGCCTATCTTCTGTTGCCATCTTTATCTTCCCTCGTAAGCGCCGCGCTTACCCCCCTATCTCGGATCACATGCGTGATAAACTCGTCTAGCCTTTCGGATATTCACGCACCAAACGATCTGCCAGCCGATTATATATGGAGGTGGCTTCAGTTCTTCACAAAGCTTGCAGGAATAGACATCTTAAGAATTTCGATCTTCTCGGTCTTTTCTACGTGACGAATGAAGCGGTATTTGTTTTCCACTTCATCTATGGGGTAAGGTGGCACTTCGACCCGAGACAACTCAACTCTCGCTCCTATGAAGGTAAGCGTATTCCCCTTTAGGGCTTCTGCGACCGCCCGCTTAAACTCCTCGAGCGTATGAGTCCAAAGAACCTTCTTAAAACCTGCAGACCTGGCGATGCCCACCAGATCCGTTCCTGAAGCAGTAGCCGTTTCGACTTCACCCGAGGATTCATAAGCCTGATTGTCGAAAAGAATGTGAGTCAAATTGGAAGGATTTTTTTTTGCGATGGTAGGAAGGGAACAGAGATTCATAAGCAGAGACCCGTCACCATCCAGTGCGATAACTTTCCTGTTGGGAAGTCCCAGGGCCATCCCCAAGGCGATAGAAGAAACCAGCCCCATGGTGCGGACCCGAAAGTTGCCGTCGCTTGGCCGACAGGCATTCCACTCAACCGTGTTCGCCCCGGCACCCGTAACGACCAGGGCATCGCCTGCCAGTTCAGCCAATGCCCTAAAACAGTCGATTCGTTTCATCCCTAAACCTCCATTATTCCCCCGGCTGTCTCCTGCCAAGGACATCTTTAGTCAAAAGAATTGCAACCGGCCGTTTATAATCCTGAGTCAGAATCTGTGTTCTACGGATAAGGACCTTAGCCTCGTCTGGTTGCCTAAGGATATAAGTGCGAATCCTGAGGGCCTCGAGCACCGGTTCAGTCATGGCCCCGGTGGTGCTGAAATGGCGATCACCGACATCGCCCGCATAGTAAATGAGAAGAAGGAGCGGGACCTGATAATGCAACAACGTCGAGACGATACCATTGACGCTGTTATAAAGCCCGCCATTCTGCATAATGAGGGCGCACTTCTTCCCGACAAGGTAGCCACCGGCGCAGATCCCAATGCCCTCCTCTTCCCGACAGAGCGGCACATGAATAATATCCCCGTCGGCCTCAACAAGCCTGAGGAGGCCCTTAAGGTTAATGTCAGGAAGCGTTGCGATAAGATTAATACCCGCCTCTTTTAGTCCCTCAAGTATCAGTTTGGGTCCCGATGAGCTTTCCATCACTGCTCTCCCTCGATGGTTAAATGAAAGGGTCTTGTCAGCTAGCGTGTACACAATGGCATAGTGGCTGTCAAGCAAAGTCGGGACTCGGTTGATTTTTGATCTTCGGTATTCGCACAGTCATTACTTTCTAATGAGTCCATAAGTATCTTGACAGGCCTACGTTCCCTAACAACGGCCGGCCCTCGGGTCTAGCCCTTCCAAGCGCGGTCAATGGGCCTCTGCCTTGTAGGCCACCCCCCGTCCTCTCCAAGGGTGGCTATTCCCACCGCCCGGGCCAGAACGCAACCTTCACGTCCCTGTGCCCGCGCTCTCCAGGACTCGCCCCTCGGTCGCCTGATGACACCTTACGAATGAATTCCTTTGTAAATCAACGGATTTGGGGATTACATTAA
>JAPUHZ010000009.1 GCA_027297485.1 Deltaproteobacteria bacterium | reverse complement strand
CTATCGAACGGTAGCCTGCGTCTGAGAACCAGCACGAAACACGATCACGGTAGTTTAAACAGCGAAGCCGCCGTCTTGCCAAGTATCGCCGCCCGTTCCTCGGGCGAGCGCGCCGCCTTGCAGACTACATCCATCGACTCCCGTACGTTAGCAGTCGTTTTGCATTCCAGTGGATAGTCGGTCCCGAACATAATGCGGTCCGCAGAGGAAATGTTTAAGGTTGCCTCGAGCGCGGGCCGCCAGGCGCCCGTCCCGGCAGTGTCGAAGTAGAGCGAGCGAAACAGTCCTTCGAAGCGCCCCGCCAGTCCCAGGCGCTTTTGCTCCGATTGCGTCTTGAGGTATCCCTTCAACTCGGCTGGAACCTCCGCGTCCTCGGGCTCAAAGAAGGCCATCATTCGCCCCTTGAGCGACGAGACTCCACCGCCGAGGTGGGGCATGACGAAGCTCAGCCCCGGGAAGCGGGGTAACACGCTGCAAATCACCCGCACGATGGCCTGAGTCGTCTCGAACGGTCGGAAGACGCAGCGATCGAGATTGTAGATCGTATCTGAGCCGATAGGACGCGACTGCGGATGAATGATGATTGGCAACTTGTGCCGCTGAATGCGCTCGTAGAGTGGGTCCATGCTCGGGTCGTCGAGCTGCACATGGAGATGGCAGGCGAGCAGTGCCACTGCCCGCAGGCCCAGCTCATCGATCCCACGCGCCAGCTCGCGCTGCGCGGCCTCCGGCTCATGCACGGGCAGGTGAATGGCTCCCATGAACCGATCCGGGTGCCTCTTCTCTACCTCAGCGATGCCGTCGTTAAGCATCCGAGCAACCTCGGTTCCCATCACTTGCACTTGATCCGTGAGCACCGCCATTTTCACCCCCGCCTCATCCATGACCTTTAAATGCTGTTCTAGGTCTCGACGAGCCGGATTCAAAGTCAGGCTAATCTCATTGGTAACGATTCGTCGACCCCCTGTCTGGGCGGCAAGGCGGTCGAATAACGGTCCCGGCAAGTAGTGGTGGTGGACGTCAACGATTTGTTCGGCTGAAGCCATGATGTGTGTGCCTCCTTTTCCTCCAAAGTTATGCCGAAACCGTATTCCACTAGGCTTTGTCCTGCAAGAGAATGGTAGAATCTCCTCGTTTACTTCTCAAATAGAGCCCGTGTCATTTTTCTTCCACGCTGCTCCGACTGCGCACGAAGTTCACTGATTTTAGGCTCATCACCACTTCGCGGTTCTGATTCAATACCTCGACGAAGGAGCGAACTATACCACGATCCGGCTTGGAGCTGGATAACTTGGTTTCCAAAACAGTCACGCGGATGGAGAGCTCATCGCCGGGGCGCACGGGCTTGTCCCAGCGCAGTTCATCAACGCCCGGAGAACCCAGGTTTGCCACCTTGGAGAGATAGTGGTCAGAATAAAGCCGCATCATCAGACCGGCAGTGTGCCAGCCACTGGCAATTAGACCGCCATAGATGCTTTCCTTTGCTAGTTCCGGATCCGTGTGGTACGGCAGTGGGACAAAGCGCTTGCCGAAGGTGATGACCTCGTCAAGCTCGACCGCGATAGAGCCGAATTCATGCACCGAGCCGGTGACGTAATCTCCAAAGTAGCGATTCTCGACCGAGACAGTAAAACTAGAGCTGTTCATGATTTTCCTTCCAGTTTTTCCCAAGAAGGGAATCAGTTTTTTGCCCCTGGAACCATATGGCTGATTAAAATACAAACGTATTTAAATTTGTTACATTGAGGCTATTCCGAGGGGAAGGAGACTGAAGGACGAGGGAACCGAACGTGAGGCTTGGTGCAGGCTCAGATGCTGGGAATAATCACCCCCATTTCCCTCGGCCTGAAGGCTCCTTCCACCGAGGAAATGTAAACTTACTTACTGCGTTTGTATTAGAAAACCAACCTACGCCAGACGGTGGCCAGCCAGGGCTGTTGTTCACGTGGCAGGCCGGGAGGGCGGTAATAGTGAGTAAGCTCAACGAAGCCAGCGGCCGACATATAGCGACGCCAAGTTTCAAGGTCATAATACGCGCAATATCGCTGGTGGTACCAGCCTTCCTCATTATGGCCGTGCGGGTTCGAGCTGAACAGCACGCCACCCGGTTTCAAAGTTGCGTACAATTCTAGTAACACGCGCGGCATCTCCTGGCTGGGCACATGGAATAGCGCAGCGTTGGCGAACACGCCATGAAAATGATTATTCGGCAGATCGAGCTTGAGGAAATCCTGCTGCCATAGTTCACAGCCACTGTGGGCACGCGCCATTTCGGCAAAGCGTACGGCACCCTCCAAACCCACCGCGATGTGACCGCGTTCGCAAAACGCCTTGAGATCACGCCCCGGTCCGCAGCCCAAATCGAGTATGGTGAAAGGCGGCTCACCCTCGATGTATTGCAACAGCGCCTCGATGTTCTGGCTAACGTCATGATCCTGCGTGCCTTCCCAAAATCCTTCAGCATGCTGGTTGTAATGTTCCAGTGTGAGATTGGTGATTTTTTCCAGATCTTGCGGCTTTAGCTTCATGGTTGATTCAATATCTCAATTTGTGTGCCACCGCACGCGGCGTGGAGGAGGTTATATCTGCTTCAATCTTTTTCCTTTGCTCGACCGCTCCCCCTAGCCCCCTATCTTTGCAGAGAAACATCAAACCATCAAACAGGAATCAGAAGTAGCTCTGTCTTCTTCACCCACCACCCTCCCCAAATTCCGATTTCCGGTGAGCGGGTATATTCAGGGTGTCGAAAGACCTGTTTCCAGGGCGGTCAAAAAGGCTCCAGATGCGAGGCGCGCTTGCCTTGTCTCGAGTCTTGAGTTTCGAGTCTCGCGTTAACTCGAAACCCGAAACTCGGAACGCAACACTGCGAAAGCGCAGATGGACCTTTTTGAACGTCCTGTGTAGATTTGACAACAATCTCTTTAGGTGGGAGATTGCGCGAAGAAGAACTCTCATATCAAACTAATAAAGTCAAAGGAGGTAAATGTTATGGCAGAAGATCTGATCAGAATTGGAACCTTCAGCAAGGATGCGGCGATCATCACAGCGGAAGAAAAAGGCTTTCTCAAGGCGGAAAACATCCGAGTTGAGATTAACATGGTCACCGACTCCCCTACCCTGCTGCGTAATCTCATCAGCGGTAATTACGATCTTATCCTCAACAACGCGGACAACGTCATTGCCTGGGCCGAGGGACAAGGGGCAGACCCGCAACCCAACGACTTTGTCATTTTCCTCGGTGGGAGCCAAGGACTCAAACAGAAGTTGGTCGTTCTCTCCGGCGTAAGCGACTTCAGTGATCTCAAAGGCAAAGTCCTAGCCGTGGACGCACCGACCACAGGATTCGCAATTGTTATGATCTATATTCTCAAGAAACACGGCCTGGAGTTGAACCGTGACTACACTTTCAAGTCGTTCGGCAACTCGACGATGAGGGCCGAAGCGTTGGGCCGGGGCAAGGCTTGGGGAGCCATGATGAACTTATCGGACGATGAGATTCAAAAGCGAGGCTTCAAGGTCTTGGCGCGCTCTGAGGACCATGTTCCTCATTACGCCAGAGGACTCGGCGCGACGCGGCGGGAATGGGCCAACGCAAACGAGGAGCTGCTGGTACGTTTCATAAGAGCAATGGTGCGCGCTACCGATTGGGTCAGGGATCGAAATAATAGAGAAGAGGCCATCAACCTCCTTCTGCCCAAGAATAAGAACTCCAAAGCCAGGGCCGAGAAGAATTACGAAGAGGACATCAGTCCCAGATTCGGCTTCACACCGCGCGGTCGGATCGATATGGAAGGCATCCGCACGGTTCTGAGACTGCGGGAGAATGCAGGATTGATGAAGCCACCAGTGCCCGACCCGGAAAAATATGTCGATGAACGCTTTTACAAGAAGGCGCTTGCAACTTTAGATCGGTAATGGTGTCGGGTCTTTTGTGGGTTCTGTCGTCGCCGAGATGAAAATTGTTTCTTGAGACATGGAGCGAGAAATAGACACTCGAACACTCACCGCACCCGCCAACGGCAAAAGTAAGGAATTGACCCTAATGTTGGCCAACGTCCTTAACAAAGGGAGGAACAAAGATGGCAAATAAAAAGAAAATTCGGATTTTCTATCGGGCTGCGAGCCATGTGCCCTTATGGAAGGTGATGGAAGAGGGTGGTTTTTTGGAAAAGCATGGGCTGGAGGTAGATCTTGGCTCTATGGAAGGCAAACGCAAGCGTGCCATGGAGGGTTTAAGAGCCGGCGAGTTGGACATCATCTCTGGGAACCACCATAATCTTTACGCCCGACGCGCGCTACACGGCGAGCCATTTGTCCATATCGCAGAGCCTGGAAATGTCTGGGGAGAACATTGGATGGTAGCAGCGAAGGGGATCAAGAAGGTTGAAGATCTAAGGGGAAAGCGTGTAGCCATGGACGATTTTACGTCCCATACTGGGCTTAACGTATGGCTCTATCTCCACCTTCACGGTCTGGAGGAGGGGAAAGACGTGGAGTTAGTGAATGATGATATTAATGGGCTGGAGCGGGTCCGTAAAGTTATGGCAGGTGAGTATGACGCAACCTTTGTGAGGGTGGTGGAGCAGTTGCGCGCCAAGGCTTTAGGGGCCAACGTGACGGAGCTCCCCACGATGCCGATGATCGAGGGGGTGACTGTCACCACGAGTACAACCTACGTCAATAGTCACGAGGAGGAGGTGAGGGGTTTACTGCTCGCCCTAGTCGACGCCATCCACTTCTTCAAGACCCGACGACAGGACACGCTCGATATCATCAATAAGACCTGTCGACAGTTGCTCAAGTTTCAGTCGGACGAGGAGTTGAACTGTTTTTACGAGCGCAAGGCAAATTCTTTGGAGCGGAAACCCTACCCGACTTTGGAGGCCATTCAAAATGTCTTTGCCCTTGCTGTAAAGGGCAGTCCGGAGATCCGTGACTTTAATCCGCTGGTCATGTGGGACCTTCACCACCTCCGCGAAATCGATGATAGCGGATATATTGACCGCCTCTATGCTTGAGTTGGTACGGCATCGTGTTTTAGGGTTGGGTCTTGCATTGAATCAATATTTGATTGCAAGACCTGTCTCTTCTTACGTGCGAATTTAGCTTCATAGTTGATTTAATCACACGGATTGTGGGCCACCGCATGCTCTGTCCTCGCTAGGTAAAGATTTTTTCGGCACGGAGCGAGGAAATGGCACTCTACGACTTGACTGTTCACCGCGTGTTGCCGACCTCAAATGTAAAGATTCGACGCCAATCCTACGGCCAAAGCACCAGCATCTGTCAGAGCTGCCACTCGTCTCAGAAAATCGTCCCCGTCGTGATTATCGCAAAAGAGCTTACGCCGCTCGATGCCACGTGCCATGACGTGCTGTAAGACGCCCGACCCATCCAAACGAGGTCCCCGTGGCATAAATCGCCCCGATATTAAAATATTAAAAAACTATAACGTCCCCTAAATGATCGGCGTTCACGTCGGGCCAGCGACGGCAAGTGAGTAGTTCGATGCTCCACGCGAAAATTAGAGTTAGAGACTTGGTTTCGCCTCTCTTCGATGCGACAGGTTGTACTCTATGGGCTACGTGTTCCGCCACGCCCAGTTCTCTTGTTTTATTTCTACCAGGTTTATAAATACGTCCTTCGGACGGACGTCGAGTTCGCGCTTCAGCCTCTCCACCAGTGCGTTGAACAGCTTATTTTTTAATTCGGCCTTCCGCCCCTCGGTCAGGGTGATATGAATCGCGACCACATTGTCCCGCTGGGTCTCGCCGTCGCTTGAATCGTAGGTAAGCGAATCGCCGAATTCCGTGATGACCTGCATCTTGTCCTTGCCCGGAACGTGGAGGATCTCGACGATTGTCCGAGCGACTATGCCGCCCATCTTTTTCGCAGATTCCTTCGGTCTTCCCTTGAGAGTGATACGGACGAGAGGCATGGTAGGTTTCCTTCAATTTGGTTTCGGTGCAATCTCCTCCAGGAGCCGCTCCTGTCTGGAAAGGCCATCCATTGCTTCCTTCACGGTCATTTTTTTAAAGCGGATATGATCATGAGGTTTCGCCTGCCCGATCTTCCATAATTCGGCAGTCGGGATCGTGGCAATGGAAACGAACCCACCCAGGCTGGGACCATCCACTGTTAAGATGATAGGCATGTCGCCAGTAAAATTCACCGTGCCTATAGCATAGGCGCAGTCGTGGATATTAGAGGGATGGCGACCCCCTTCCCCTCCGTCCTTACGGGTGAATTGAGGACGGGGTCCTTCAAGCCGGTAACCGAGTCGATTGGAGTTACGATGAACACGCCAAGTTGAACTGTAAAACATCTCCTCATCGGCCGCGGTGAAGAAATCCGGCGACGAGTGAGGTCCAGGGATCCCTCCCACCTCCCATTCCGTTTCGTATTGCGGGACCTTGCTGCTGTCCAGCTTTCCCATCCGAGAGGATTCAAGCGCCGTACCATTAATGTGAAGAACATCTCCTTTGGTTAAGGGACGGCCTTCGTAACCTCCAAATCCCCCTTTGGAAAAAGTTGATTTACTCCCGAGATAATCCGGGACGTCGAAGCCGCCTGCTACAGCCATATAGGCCCGACACCCGAGCCCCTCCACCGCTCCCAACGATAAAACGCTTCCCTTCTCTACGTGGAGGGCTTGCCACCATGGAATGCTCTTCCCGTTCAATTCTCCTTTGAGCTTAGCACCGGTAAGGGCCACGATCGTGTCCTTCCCAAACCTCAATTTGGGACCTATGACGGTGAACTCTAAACCCGCCTCGCGGTCCCCGTTTCCCACCAGCCTGTTCGCTATACGCAAGGCCAGCATATCCATGGGTCCTGAGGGAGGGATCCCCACATTCCAATACCCGACCCGACCCGGGTAATCTTGCACCGTCGTATACAAACCGCCATTCGCGATCTCTAGCATGTCGAAACCTCTCCTACGCTTTTAGTATCCCTCAGTCGAGCGCAGCACCGCCGCTTGTTGTCTGGTCTTGAATTCCTCCGCTTCTCTTTGAACCGAGTGAATGAACGCATTGTAGTCCTTGATTTTAAACATGCCCTCCTCGATCCGGAGGGTGTAGGTTCCCTGCCGCATCGCCTCCCGCGCCTCTTCCAGCTCCGTTTCACCCACCGACTCGAACTGGATGCGATCGAAGAATCTCAGGAGCCACGGCGCTTCGGCAAAAGCGGGGGTTGTCTGCCGGGTGTTCCAGATCGGCAGGGTCCGCCCAACGAGCTGATACCCACCCGGGGACTCCATGGGATAGATGCACATATAGGATCCGCCGATGCCGACAGCGCCCTCGGGCGTGAACATCCTTGCCGGGTTGTACTTGGGCACCACCAGGCGGTACCTGGGATCCATGGGCACGGCACAGGGCGCCCCGAGGTATACATCGCCCAGCCCAAGGACCAGGAACTGGGTCCTCTGCAGGTATTCGGCCACCTGTTCGGTATTTTCCAGTGCGTTGCAACGAGCTACAAACTCCACATTATCCGGCAAGTAAGGCGCTTCAGGCCTTACCGCTTGCATGTATTGGGCTATGGCGTCCCGTGTCCACCGGTCATGAAAAGCGATGGGCAAGTGAACCACCCGCGAGGATACTTCGACCTGTTCGATCGGCGGCAGATTTTTCTCCGCCGATTTCAAAGTATCCAGAAGCCGACCAAGCGGCAGCCTCAGCCCATCATATTTGATCAGCAGGGAACGCACGCCCGGTATCATTTCCAAGAGCCCCTCAATCTTCATGCCGGTCAGCGCTTCCTCCAGGGCGTGCACCCTGATTCTCAAGTTGAGATCGAGAGCCATGGGTCCGTATTCCACAAGAAGGTAGGCATCCCCCGCCAACCGACAAACTACCTGCGGCTGCCCCGGCCCCTCAGGAATGGTAAGTGCCACGGCATCCGAGGCTGGCTGCTCGTTTCCCGAGGACTTGACAACGTTCAATTCCGTGCCTTCAGCCATATCTACGTTGACCTCCTCCGTTGCTCACTATCCACGCTTCGCTCGGACCTGCGATCGAGGTGCGGAATAGACTTGATAAGGTCCTGGGTGTGCTTGTGCTTGGGGTTGGTAAAGATGTTCTTGACGCTTCCCTCCTCGATAATGCGCCCTGCCTCGATCACCATAACACGTTCACACATCAGACGGACGACGCTGAGATCATGGGAGACAAATAAATAGGTTAAATCAAACTCCTTCCGCAAATTCTCCAGACGCAGCAGCACCCCGCCCTGGATCGATACATCTAATGCGCTGGTCGGTTCGTCGAGAAGGATGAGATCGGGTTTCGTCGCAAGCGACCTGGCGATACCAACACGCGCCTTTTCGCCTCCCGAGAGTTGATGGGGGTAGCGGTCCAACAAACGCTGAGGAAAGTACGCCATATCGGCCAGTT
>JAPUHZ010000089.1 GCA_027297485.1 Deltaproteobacteria bacterium | reverse complement strand
ATTTAAGCAGCACTTCCCCGGAGAGGAAAAAGTGTCAATTCTAATTGGGCTGGGAGCCGCTCTGGGCGTGGGTTTGCGCGGTTTTTGACGGCCAGGACGCAATTAATGAGCTAATGAATTGCGTCTTGGGGAACTAGATTGATGGAGGAAACAATGTCGATGACCCTTGACAATTCCTCCCTTACGATTTTTCGTCCTGACTTGCCACAGTATGCCTCGATAGTTCTGCACTGAGGAGACTCTGAAATGTCGGGATAGATAAAGAAAGTGTCGTATAAGGACTTCTTACCAACGACGTCCCACAGGCCGATCCGAATTGCCATTTTCACAAAGAAAGTTTCTCCTGTTCCGCATTCCTGAATCCCTACTTCCCGGATCTCGATTTGTAAGAGTCCTCTGAAGCCTTTTTCCTGCGCCACTACCAGCGGGTCATCCTCGGCCTTCAATTCGAGCTTTTCTGTGGTGCCGTATTTACGCATTTCGGCCACGAGTCTGAGGCGAAGCTCATCCATTGGATTAAACTCAAGCAGCTCTTCAGTAAGTTCTTGGCTACATAACTCCCATTTGTTGATTGTTTCTTCCCTTTCTTCCCTCTTCCTGGGAGCGGATGCCTTTTTGATCGAAGTTTCAACTGCTCCATGAATAACCCCGGCCAGAGCAAAAACAGGCAGGCAAAAAAGGAAAGCATAGTAGCAAATTTTCGACGCACCAGCCCATTGCTCTAACCGCAGGTCCTGAAGATCTCCGTAGTCCTCACCAGCAAAAAACACCGGCGGCGGTTCGAAGCTTTTTGGACTCGTTGTCACGCCCGCCAATGGAAATAACTCATGGAATTCTTTGAGAACCGGGTCTGTTTGGGAGATGGCACGGGGAGTCTTAAAAGCTGCAGCAATGGCAGCGTGGATACGAACGTTAGCCGTGGGGTTTCAAACCCCGTGGTCGATCAAAGTTAATTAGCCAAACAGGGCTCCCGGGGGCCACTGGATATTGAGGATATATTCGAATAATCCCCAGAGAAAGAGGAAAATTCCACCGGCCAGTAGCAGGGAGACAGGCCATCTTTCCCCTCCGTCGATTCGAGCATAGGCCAATACGAGTATGGGAAGCGTGATGGTAATCCCCAACAGCCAGATGCCTACAACACTAGCCGTCAACCAACCGAAGAAAGTGAGGGTACGGAGGACCTCGGTCCGTGTGTCCGGTCCTGCCCGGAAAACCTCATCCATCTCAATGCCCCCTTGCTTTGCACCCTTCCGTTGTTCCCACCCAACCAGATCGCGGTAGAACTGCAACACGCATAATACGATCCCCGGGATAGCCACAAAGTAGACCGGCATAAGCTGAGCGATATAGGGCCACTCCCAGCCACGGATGGTCGCTACCACAAACGCCGTGAGGAAGAGGAGTGTGATAAGCGACCCTGGTTGGAACCTAACTCCTAACACGCGTTTCTCCTCCGAAGTCTCTGCGGGGTGGTGTGCTTTGTCTTCATTTCATTTGGGTCCGCAAGCTAAAACCCAGGGACGCTGCTGCGAAGATGAGGAGCACAACCACGCTGGGAAAGAATAGCCAGGCAAAGTCATAGCTCATTATCGACCGGTAGAGATATCTTTCCAGCAGGTAACCTAGAACGAGTCCCAGAACCAGTGGCGGTCGCGGAAACCCGAAGCGCTTCATCAGATAGCCGAGCGCGCCAAAAACGACGACCGCCAGGAGGTCAACCATATCCCGATTCGAGCTAAAAGCACCGATAAGAACCGCTGTCAGGATAATGGGGACCAGGATCGAATAGCGGACCTCGGCGAGCTTTGCCAGCTGTTTGGCCAGGATAAAACCGATCATCGTTCCGATGATTCCGGATAATCCCTGGACGAAAATGATGCTGTAAATGACATCGGGGTGTTTCTGCACCAACTCAGGGCCCGGGATAAGGCCCCATGTCAGGAGGAGCGCGAGGAATAGCCCCGTAACCGCGCTCTGTGGTATCCCCAGCAGGAGCAGGGTGATCAGGTCGCCCCCGTCTTTCGCATCGTTGGCGCTCTCCGGTGCGATGACGCCCCGCACATCACCTTTACCGAAGGTCTCGGCGGCTCCTTTGCAGGTCTGAGCGGCATGGCCGTAGCTAAGCCAATCGACGACCTGGGAACCAAGGCCCGGAACGATTCCCACCCAGACGCCGAAAAAGCTGCAGCGAACGACTAGCCACCAATTGTGGAGGGTATCCTTGACGCCTTCGAGCAAGCTCCCTTTAAGCGGCGACGGCTGCTGCTCTATTCCCATTCTGGTAAGAGCCAGATCCAGTGCCGCAGGGATTCCGAAGAGACCCAGGACGATCACGCTGAGGGAGAGCCCATCCAGGAGATAAATTTGACCGAATGTATAACGCATGATGCCGCTCTGTGGCTGCTGGCCGATTGTGGAGAGCAACAGACCGAAAGCCGCCGCGACCAACCCTTTGACCGGCTCTTTTCCAGCGAGGAGTGACACCATGGACAGCCCCCACAAGATGACCACGAAAAGCTCCGGAGAGCCCATAAGATAGATGATGGGCCGGGCGACCGGTATGGCAAAAGCTAGCGTCAGAGTTCCAACCAGAGCTCCCAACCCTCCCGCCATAAAGGACGCACCCAGAGCTCGGCGAGCCTCGCCGGCCCGGCCCATCGGGTATCCATCGAGCACAGTGGCCTGGGATCCCGCACCTCCGGGGATCCCAAAAAGGATGGGAAGGTAAGCCGCACAGATGGAGCTTACGGAGCTAACCCCAATCAAGAAAGCGATTGCTGTGATAGGGTCCCATGTAATGACTATGGGGAACGCCAGGGCGAAAACCAGAGGCGTGCCAAGACCCTGCGGGGTAACCGCGACCACAGTGCCGACGCCAATCCCCATTATCATTGCAAGTATGACGTGGCCATGCATCAGATTTGAGAAGCCCTGGACCGCAGCGTCAAATAGTGAAATTTCCATTTAACCCATGTCTCCGGAACGCTATCGCGTCTGTGCTCGCCAGTTACACGGCACGAACCCCGGACGAGATCGCTGCAACCCTCATGTCGACTTTACAATTTACCGCTGTCGGTCAACCAAGGAAAAAGCTCTCAGCTTTTATTGCAAGATAGAGAAACCAACTTCACGTATCGAACCCATGCTTCGATGATCCTTGGCTCTCAAGAGTGAGAATCGATGACCGTCACGTTAAATTTATAGGCATGAGACCGAAACCGCCTCAGGGCAAAGTCCTGACCTCCAGGCTGAGCCGCGTGAATACAATCTACCGGAAGGCTTACTGATCACTCACAGTAGCCATGTGTTTTAACCTCGCAACGTGTTTCTTATTTGAGAGCACGCTGCCATGGCATGGTTAGATGGATAAAAATCATGCTCCCACCTGTCACGTGTCTGTCACAAAGCGATTCAGCCAGTCTCCGATTGTCAGGCGTCGTGGCATTCATCGCCCTACAGCGTCTCTTAGCGGGGTGGCAGGGGTCCTCCACCGGCGATCTTCTTGTACAATTTTATGAGTCCGGTGTCTCGGGGGAGATCCCTTATGACCTTGTCCACATCCTCCGGCATCAGCGGAGAAGGGTCGGCTCCGGTCAGTTTCCTGTAATTCCGTCGAAACTCAGGATCGGAATAGGCCTTGCGAAACGCCTTCTGTAAAATCTCCAGCCGGTCTTTCGGTACACCAGGAGGAGCGACCGTAGGTTGCCCAAGGACCTGAAAACTGCGGAACATCGATAGGACCCTTCGCTCCTTATCGGTATTGGCGAACGCTCCGATCTCCTTAACGTTAGGAAAGTCTGGGTGCGTGTTGCCTATGGGTACTTCCATCATGACATGAAAGTCCACCAGGCCTTTCTTAACCCAGTCGGGCCTTTCCACCAACAAAGAATCGAGATTCCCGGTTCTCGCATCCAACTCACCGCGGAGCAGGGCGGCATACATCTCCGGATTCGAGTAGCCGGCGACAAACCTGGGCTCGTTGAGGCCAACGAGCCAGGCCAAAAATCGTGATCGTATATAGTTTGGGAAGCCGACAGATTGCCCCCCGATCCTGACCCCCTTTTTGGCCCGGAGTTCTTCTATGGTTTTCAAGCCCGCAGCCTTCATGCTGTAGAAAATACTACGACGCTTGCTGTAGAAGGTCCCCAGATGCCCGAACTTAAAGACATCGTATTCCACACCCAGTGCTTTCAATACTCCAAGCGGAATTGTGCTTGAGCTCAAGTTCGAGATGGTCAGGCCGTCCGGCCGAGCAGCTTTATAGAGGTAGTTGGCCGCTTTTCGACCTCCCCCGCCTGGGATGTACTCCAGCGCGATTGTGGGGTTTCCGGGAATATACTTTCGAAGCAGCGGTATGATGGACCTGACTCTCATGTCCCCTGTGCCTCCAGGGCGCCGGGCTTCGATCAACCTAAGTGTTTTCCCCTTATAGAAAGGGGCTTGAGAAAAGCTCACCCCCGGCATGCCTAATGTAAACATTCCCAAGACTGCTAGCGTTACCGCGAACCTGTATTTCCTTTCCTCTGCGTACATGATCAATCTCCTTATCTGCCGACAGTCACATTCCATTTCTATGGAAACTAAAAGGCGACAATCCCATCACGGTTCAGGACTTTTTGGGATTCCGTGTGCCTGGCATTTGGATTTTCTTCTCATTTTTCTCGCCGATTCAACTTCACAAAAAAATGAATGCTATCAACACCAGGGATGGCTGTCAACAGTACAAACTAAGTACTAAGGGACGTTGTTGAGTAGCTTGACAAAGATATTGCGGTGAAAGGTCTAAGGTTTGTATAATCCCCTTAGGACCACGAAAGACAAAAAAGCCAGGACACTCTTCCCAGAAATCGGAAAGAGCAACTGGCTCTAAATTCCTCATGTTTCCCCCTCCAAAGAACTGGTCTAGTTCTTCAATTGCGGCCTCACATCGTGCAAGGATGTTTTGCCAATGGGGGGAGGCGCTGTTAGGTCACGCGGATACTCCTAATGCAGTAGCAAATGCCTGTCAAGCGGATCGGCGGTCCCAGGTTTTCGGTCATTTTCGAGACCCTCTAATACGTAATATGTAAGGGTTTTCGGCTGGCCTGGATGCAGGATGAAATTAAACGACGCCTTAATTGAGTCCTGGACGGCTACCTTTATTTAATCACCTTGGTCGCCTGAATCAGGACCTCGGGCGGGATCGTGAGGCCGAGAGCCTTCGCCGTCTTCAAGTTGATGACGAAGTCGAACTTCCTCGGCTGCTCTATGGGAAGGTCGCCCGGCTTCGCGCCCTTCAGAATGTTGTCCACGTAAGTAGCAGCACGGCGCCACAAATCCGGCAAACTTGCGGTGTACGACATGAGCCCACCTGCATCCACAAATCGACTCCGAGCGTATATCGTGGGCAGCCGTCTCTTGACCGTGAACTCCATGACCCGTGCTCGATGAGTTAGGATGGACGCGGATGTTCCAACTATAAGTCCGTCAGCGTGCTCCCGGCTCATTGCAGAGAAAGCGCTCTCGAAACTGCCTACGTGTCCTGATGCATCCACGGATTGGATCTTGATACCCAAAGCATG
>JAPUHZ010000088.1 GCA_027297485.1 Deltaproteobacteria bacterium | reverse complement strand
CACCTTTTCTTGACTTCAAAAGCCCTTCCAAGTTATACATTCCCCACGCCAGGAGGAGGTATAAGAATGAACGAACCCAATTTCCAACAGATGCAGAAGGACAGAGTCCGAAGATTGCAGGAAGTAATGAAAGAACAAGGTTTTGGAGCGCTTCTCCTGACGGAAGGTCCGAATGTCCGTTACGTGACCAATGTGAGAGTGCCCGGGGGTTCCGCTTTTGTGCCTCGTGAAGGTGACCCGATCCTATACGCCAGACCACGCGACCAGGGATACGTGGAACGCGATTACCCCATCATCCGCAATGCAATTCGTGGCAACAATGCCACCGGGGCGGACATGGAAGAAAAAGCAGCAAGGTGGGCCAAAGACATAAAAGAAACCATGAAAGAGTTCGGTGTCGAGGGGGAGAAACTCGGGGTGGATCCCCTGGACGTTGTGTCTATTCATGCCCTGGCGGAAATGGGACTCGACGTCGTGGACGGACGAAACACGCTTTCAGTGGCAAAGCGTATCAAGACGGACGACGAAGTGAAATGTTTCCGCGTCATGGGACATTGGTATCAAGACATTATGGAGGGGTTCCGTAAGGCGATCCGTCCGGGCGTGCCCGAAACTGAGCTGACGGCAGTGGTGCACTACGAGGCGGTCCGGAAGGGAGCAGAGGACATCTTCCAGCTAAACGTCTGTTCTGGGGAGAACATGAATCCATGGAGGCGTTGGCCTACCGAGCGGGAGGTCAAACCGGAGGAGTTCGTAGGGATTGATTTGCACCTTGTGGGGCCGGGTGGCTGCTGGACCGATGTCTCTCGGACCTATTATTGCGGGGAGCATCCAACCCAAGCGCAGAAGGATCTCTACCGGCTCGCCCATGAATACCTCCAGGGAGTCATTGCCCTGCTCAAGCCGGGCGAGAGGATCGACCAGGTTGTCGCCAAGGCCCCCAGCATACCCGAAAAGTACCGCGAGCTTTTGGACAACTACTCCATCGCCCACTCCGATGCCATGAGGCCCCATGAGTATCCTCGTATCGAGAAAAAGAAACCCTCTTCAGAGATCCTGGAACCGAATATGGTCTTCTCGGTGGAAACCTATTTTAGTGAAGTGGGAGCAAAGGACACGGTAAAATTGGAAGAGCTGGTGGCAGTGACCGAAAAGGACGCGGAGGTGCTTTCCACCGCGCCCTTTGATGAACGTTTTGTTTGAGCCCCCTTTGCCGCCACAAGGTAAAAATCAGCCCACACCGCAAGGTCCTCAATCACAGTAGGCCTCCCCCTGCTGGGTGATGACATGACCGAGATTTTCCATGCCGGGCCGAGACGTGTGGACTAGAAACCTTGCTGGCTCGTCCCCTGTGTTGAAGTGCTGGTGCCAGCCAAACATGGGGATCGAGAAGGCATCGCCCTTCTTCCAATCGTAGCGCTTGTCCTCGATGATGCTATATCCTTTCCCAGAGAGAACGTACTCGATCTCCTCGTACAGATGGCGATGGGCCCCCGATTTTCGACCCGGTGGAATCTCAGCCATGAGGGTGGACATCTGCTTCACGTGAAATCCGATTCGGGGATCCACGATGTGAGCGATAAAGCCCATTCGCGTCTCGTTGAATTTAATATCTTTCCCTTTGACCATCACCTTCCCTGCACGGCGCCTCATCTCTTCATTGGCGGAATAGTAGAGTTGCTCCTCATAGAGCCGAGAGTCGAGGGAATCAGTCGACTGTTTGCTCGGGGGTGGCGTCACCGGAGGAGGGACCTCAGATCCTCCGGGGACCAGGCCCTTCATAGCCTCTTCACTCTTTTGCGCGAAGACCCAGTACTCCGGATACCGCTCGTCCTCATAAACTGCCACCCCCAGAGCACGAGACAGGTGCTGAGTCGTGCAGGCCATATAATGCATCTCCACATCGCTCTCATTGACGTGGCGGTGCCAGGCAAAGTAAGGCACACAGATAAAATCCCCGGGTTCCCAATCGTAACGTTTACCGTCGACGATACTGTACCCCTTTCCCTGCTTGATATAGATGACCGCCTCAACGGTGTGTCGATGGCCCAGGGTCTTCCAGCCCATCCCTTCCTGGTCTCCCGCATTGATCTTGTTAATCCACAACCGAATGATGCGGTTATTGAACCCCTGCTTGGGATCAACGATGAGGGTCACCCGTCTCTGTTCCAAGAATCGGGACGCGATATCCTCGGCTGTGGTCTGCACTGGGGCTTTTTTTCTCTTTTCCAGTTCGTCCTTGGCGAAAAAAACATACTCTTGCTCAGGCTTACTCTCGGCCATTTCCACCTCCAGGACTCACTAGCTCTTCTTTTTTTCCTTCCTTAATGGAGCTGGTCGCACCAACTCCAGCAGTCTGCTTCAGCTTGCGCAGATAGGAGCGAACATCAAACGTAGACCTCACATCGGCATACTTCCGCCCTAAAACGGCAAGGGTCACATCATGCCACAGGGGCTCTCGGTCAAAGACACACTCCTCAGGAATAACCACGTGATAGTTATAGGAGGAGGCATCGGCAGCACTGGTTCGCACGCAGCCGCTGGTGGAGGTCCCCGTAAGGATCAAAGTATCGATCCGGTGAAAAATAAGATAGCTCACCAGCGGGGTACCGAAAAAGGCGCTGGCCCTGTACTTATCAATAACAAGATCTCCATCTTCAGGGGTAAGCTCCTCCACGACGGTACTCATCCTGGGGTTTACTAGGGTTCCCGGTATATCGACATGCTTTCTACCCAGACCCTTCAACTCGTCTTTGACCCGCTTCAAGGGGGCCGACCGGGTATAGATAATGGGAACACCCGCCTTCCGCGCCTCAGGGAGAAGCTCCTTCAATTTGGCCACCGCCTTCCATCCGGCCTCGGCGCCATAACCCAGAGGAGACGAGGGATCAAAGTAAGCATAGGTCATATCGATCACGAGGATGGCCGGGCTCACCCCAAATCCCATTTCTTTGTTCCTACGAGAACCTCGTCTGCCCTCTTCCTTTGCCATAACCTGCCTCCTTACTCCATTCTGACGAGACCCTAAGCCGTCAGCCTTTCTCTCTCCGCCAATCCTTGTAGAATTTTGTCCGGCGATATGGGTAGCTCTGTGACTCTCACGCCGGTAGCGTCATAAACGGCATTCGCAATGGCCGGTGCCACCAGACCGATTCCGGATTCCGCCACTGCCTTGGCTCCAAAGGGACCTGGACCTTCATTGGCCGGCACGCGTGAAGTGGTCAAAGAGGGTATGTCACGGATGGTGGGAATCTTGTAGTCCCCCCAACTGAGGGTCATCACCCGACCGTCTTCCACGGCGAGGTGCTCCGAAAGGGTAAAGCCAACCCCTTGCATCACCGCACCCTCGATCTGCCCCTGGTAAATGATCGGATTGATGATCTTGGTCACATCGTGGGCCAGGTTTAACCGGCGGACAGTGACCTGTCCTGTCTCTCTATCCACTTCCACTTCGGCTACCATCGCCTGGAAGGCATAGGTATGAACCTCGCCGGCCTTGCAATGGCCAAAACCGCAAGCCGGACTGTTTGCGGAAAGACGGGCAAGGTCCTTGAGGTTTAAGATCTGCTTTTTCGATCCTGTCAATAGTAGCCGCCCTCGCTCCCAGCGGACCCGTTCAGCTTCAACATTCCAGTGGGATGCAGCCTGATCCCGTAAAATCTCCATGAGAGAATTGGCCGCACGCCAGACGGCCTGGCCTTCTACGTGTGTCCCCCTTTGTCCTCTCACGCCCTCATCGTACGGTCCGGTATCGGTTCCACCCACCTCGATCTGCACCAATG
>JAPUHZ010000087.1 GCA_027297485.1 Deltaproteobacteria bacterium | reverse complement strand
AGCAGCAACCATCAATGCAAAGAACAGATTTCCAGTAGCGGATATGTGGATATTTCTCAATGGCATTTCAGACCTCGTTCAAGTTCACGGTACCTGCCGCCTGGCGGAGCGTTGTGAGAAAGACCGCTATCTGTGCTATTTCGGTTTTCATATTTGTTCGTTGCGCCTAACTACGAATCTCTTGTTCCGTGTAGTACGGCCCTACTTCCGTATAGTACATTTTGAATCTTGACGCACATGGAGATTTTCATAATGATCACAGTGATTTGTAAAGCCTGAAGCACTCCTGGAGTATGACAAAGGCTGAAAGCTGTATCCGTGTATTTCGTCTTGTTGGTCTAGGAATCCGACGCTAAGCCCAGGCTGTCAGCCGGACTTTGTACTCCCCTACCGCCTCGATTAAGTACGTGCGTATAGACTATCATGGTGCTCACGTCCTTGTGCCCCAACAGCTCTTGGACCGTCCGAATATCATAGCCGTCCTCAAGGAGACAGGTAGCGAACGGGTGTGCGGACCGGCTGGCTTTGGGATACCAGCCTTAAGCCGTGCGTTCTTGACGGGTTTCTGGAGGACCGACTCATGAAGGGTCTAACAGTGAATTTTGGTTCACCTGTCAAGAGACAACGAATGCAGAATCGCTGAGCTTGCCCCTCTTCGTCTTCCCTGGTATTTTTTCCTTTGATGATTCACGAGAGAAAAAGCGGACAGTTCCAGTTGGTCTCTGATTTTAAGGTTCAGGGGGACCAGCCGCGGGCGATAGAGAAACTGGTTAAAGGGATAAAGGGAGGAAGGGAACATCAGGTCCTATTGGGTGTTACAGGTTCAGGGAAGACCTTTACAATGGCCAATGTGATTGACCAGATCAATAAGCCTACCCTGGTGATCGCGCCAAACAAGACCCTGGCGGCCCAGCTCTATAACGAGTTTAAAGGATTCTTCCCTCACAATGCCGTTCGATACTTTGTCAGCTATTACGACTATTACCAGCCTGAGGCCTATCTCCCATCCACAGATACCTACATTGAGAAGGATGCCTCAATTAACGACGAGATCGACAAGCTGCGCCACTCTGCCACCAAGGCATTGCTGGAGCGGCGGGATGTGGTGATTGTGGCCAGTGTCTCCTGCATTTACGGTCTAGGCTCACCGGAGGCTTACTTTGATTTGATGGTCTACCTCGAAGAGGGGATAGAGATAGACAGAGACAGAGTCCTGAGAAAGCTAGTGGATATTCAGTACCAGAGGAATGACTATGATTTCCATCGTGGGACTTTCCGCGTCAGGGGAGATATCGTGGAGGTCTTTCCAGCCTACGAAGATACCTCAGCCGTGCGTATCGAGTTTTTTGGCGACAGGATCGAGGGGCTCTTCGAAATCGATCCGATCCGCGGGAAGGTACAGCGACGTGTGGACAAGGCGGCTATCTATCCCGCTAGCCACTATGTTACCACCAAGGAGAGAATAAAGGAGGCTGTTAAGGGGATACGGATAGAACTTAAAGAAAGACTTGAAGAATTAAGGGGGCAAAACAAGCTTCTTGAAGCCCAAAGGCTGGAGCAGAGAACCCTCTACGACCTGGAGCTGCTGGAGGAGATGGGGTTCTGTCCGGGCATTGAGAATTACTCGCGCCATCTTACCGGGCGAAAGCCTGGGGAGCCACCGCCGACGTTGTTTAGCTATTTTCCCCATGACTTTCTTCTCTTTATTGATGAGAGCCATGTTACCATTCCCCAGATCGGCGGGATGTACCGCGGTGACCGCTCGCGCAAGGAGACCTTGGTGGAATACGGTTTTCGCCTTCCCTCTGCTCTGGATAACCGGCCTTTGAATTTTGAGGAGTTTGAGGCGGCTTTGAATCATGGGGTCTATGTCTCTGCAACTCCGGCAAAGTATGAGATGGAGAAAAGCCAGGGGGTTATTGTCGAGCAGCTTATCCGTCCGACCGGGCTTACGGACCCGGAAATTCTGGTGCGGCCGGCGCGGACTCAGGTGGATGATCTCCTTGAGGAGATCCGTAAGAGAGCGGAGAGAGACGAACGGGTCCTGGTGACGACCCTAACCAAGCGGATGGCCGAGGACCTGACTGATTACTACCAGGATTTGAATGTCAGGGTTCGTTATCTCCATTCCGATATTGAGACTATTGAGCGCGTCGAAATTATCCGGGAACTCAGAAAAGGGAGCTTTGATGTCTTGGTCGGGATCAATCTTCTGCGCGAGGGGCTGGACCTGCCGGAGGTCTCCCTGGTGGGGATTTTGGACGCGGATAAAGAGGGGTTCCTGCGCTCGGAGCGCTCACTAATCCAGACCATTGGCAGGGCGTCGCGCAATATCAACGGAACCGTGATCCTCTATGCGGATACTATGACCCGGTCGATGGAGCAGGCCATTGGTGAGACCAATCGGCGACGGCGTTTACAGGGCGCCTTCAATAAGAAACATGGGATCACTCCGAAAACGGTGGTGAAGTCCCTTGGGGCTCCCCTTGTCGAGGTTTACGAGGCCGACTATGTAACTGTGCCGGTTGTGGCGGAGAAGGGTGAGGGGTACATGCCTGATGAGATCCCCCGTTTGGTTCAGCAACTCAGGAAGGAGATGAAGCGGGCTGCAGATAATTTAGAGTTTGAAAAGGCTGCGGAATTGCGTGATCGCATACACGAGCTTGAGGAGCGTGAGATCGGTATCCGTGATCCGCTGATCGCACGTGGAGCGGGGGTCTAGTCTATGCTTCTCATTGAAGAAAAGCTGGATAGCCTCCCTTCTCATCCCGGCGTCTATCTGATGCGGGACCGGGGCGGAAAAGTCATTTATGTCGGCAAGGCAAAGGATCTGAAGGCTCGCGTGCGGGCCTATCTCCGCGGTGGAGACGGGCGTTCTCAGATCGAGTTCTTGCTGCGCCGAATAGAGGATGTCGAGACGCTGGTAACGGCCAATGAAAAGGAAGCCCTGATTCTGGAAAATAACCTGATCAAGCAGTACAAGCCGCGCTACAATATCCGCCTTAAAGACGACAAAAGCTACCTGAGTATTAAAGCAACCCTGCAGCACCCCTGGCCGAGGATTCTCGCCACACGGAAGATCGTCAAAGATGGAAGCCGCTATTTTGGGCCCTATACCTCGGCCTTAGCTGCGCGTGAAACCCTCGATATTATCGAGAGACATTTTCTCCTTAGGAACTGCACGGAGCGTAATTTTAAGAACCGCAGCCGGCCCTGTCTCCAATACCAGATCAGGCGGTGCCTGGGTCCCTGCGTTTTGCCGGTGGACCCCAAGGAGTATCAAGAGCAGGTGAGGCGGGCGATTCTCTTCATTGAAGGGAAACGTCAGGAGCTGTTAGATGAGCTTCGGGACAAGATGCAGGAAAAGGCGGATGCACTTGAGTTTGAGGCCGCGGCGAAGATCAGAGACCAAATACAGGCGGTGGAAAAGACCATAGAAAAGCAGCGGATGGTCTCTCATTGGGGGGCAGACCAGGACATCTTTGGGCTTTATCGCGAAGGGGGATTTATCGAGGTTCAGGTGCTTTTTGTCCGTCAGGGGAAGCTTACCGGGAATCAGGCCTATTCGTTGGAGAACCTGGAGTTTTCCGATGAGGATGTTATGCAATCACTGCTCACCCAGTTCTATCAGGGAGATCGCTTCATTCCCGATGAGATCCTGCTCCCCGTGGAGCTGGAGGATCAGGAGGTCCGGGAAGAATATCTGAGGGATCGTAAGGGGAAGAGGGTACTTCTTCTCTCTCCTCAGAGGGGGGACAAGCGGCAACTTCTGGAGATGGCGAGGCAAAACGCGCGTCAGGGGTTCTTTGAACGCCACGATCAGGAAAAAGAGAGGGAAAGGATGCTCCTGGAGCTCCAGAAGAGGCTCCGTCTGAAGCACTATCCTCAGAGAATAGAGTGCTTCGATATCTCAAACATCCACGGCTCCCATGCCGTCGGCTCCATGGTTACCTTTTTTAATGGGGAGGCCGACAAGAAACGCTACCGCCACTATCGCATCCGCACGGTGGAGGCCGCTTCGGGCGGAGATGATTTCGCCATGATGCACGAAGTTCTCAGGCGGCGCTTTAGTCGGGGAGTGGATGAGGGGGATTTTCCCGATCTAGTGGTCGTCGATGGCGGCAAGGGGCAGCTTGGGATAGCCCTTGCGGTCATGGCAGAGCTTAGGATTGAGGATGTGGATGTAGCTGCGCTGGCCAAGATGCGGGTTTGGCCCTCTGCACGCAGCAAGGAGATCCAACGGACCGAAGAAAGAGTTTTTCTTCCTAAGCAGAGTAATCCCGTCACCTTAAGGCGCAACTCGAATGTGCTTTTTCTCTTGCAGCGGGTGCGGGATGAAGCGCACCGTTTCGCCATTACCTACCATAAGAAGCTAAGGACGGAACAGACCCTCTACTCGGCTCTGGACAAGATCCCGGGTATTGGTGGTGTACGCAAGAGAGCGCTCTTGCGTACCTTCGGCAGTATCAAGCGGATCGAGGAGGCAACCTTGGACGACCTTCTGAAGGTCCCTTGCATTAACGAGAAGATCGCTCAGGAGATCCTTCACACGTTAAGGTCGTCGCCATAAGGATACAAAGCCCAAATGACTAGGAGCCTGCTGAAAAAGGCCCATCTGCCTTGTCCTGATTCGTGCTCGGATTTCGTGCCCGTCGACAAACACGATCTGCCAACACGGCTTTCTTTCCGTGTCTTCCGCCTCTCGCCTCTTGCCTATTCTGTAAATTTGCCTTATTTTACGCGGAAGTAACTTCGGTTGGGTCTTCCGATCCGCTCACATCTTCGATCCCACATCGTCGTCCGGACTGGCTCGACCCAGATGGGCCTTTCTCTCTCATAAGTGA
>JAPUHZ010000086.1 GCA_027297485.1 Deltaproteobacteria bacterium | reverse complement strand
CCCTGCATAGGATAGCTCTAACAAAACATCCAACCCTGCCAGCTCCAGTAACCCGATTGGAAATGGGCCCGCTGCAAGCTGATGATCAGCGCCCCAAAAAGCAATAAAGGACACCCCTCTGTGCTGGTCTGCCGAAGTCAGGAAAATCTGAAGGTGTGGATATGCTTTCTTCCGCGCTTGGGCTGGTGCGGAATAAAAGATGACAGCCAAAACCAGACAATAGAGACCAATTCTTTTCACTTTGCACCTCCCACCTGATTTCTCTTCCCCATCTTCCAATGGAGAAACACGGATAAGCTCATCACAAGAACACTAATGGTCATGGCCGAGGAGAATTCACGGCTAAAAATCGTAAAGGTCAGTTTGTCTCCCCGGAAGTATTCAATGACAAAGCGGCCCAGCGAATAGAGGAAAGCGTACCGTAAGAAGGTCCTCCCGTCATAATCTGACATACGCCTTGTCAGCCAAATGATCCCGAGCACCAACAGATCCCAGAACAGCTCATAGAGCTGGGTCGGATGGAGGGGGATGCCCAGTGGGGCCTGGGAGCGCGGATCGGTGAATGTGATGGCCCAGGGAAGGTCTGTCGGGGTACCGTACTCGCCACCAACGAGCAGGTCCCCCAAACGACCCCAGGCTTGGCCCAGGAGAAGCCCCGGGGAAAACGCGTCAGCAACCTGCCAAAACGGTAAACGGTGTCGCCGGCAGTACCATATCCCTATGAGCAGACCTCCAATGAGTCCCCCTTGCAAAGCAATCCCACCCTTCCATATGGTCAAGATCTCCGATGGGTTCTCAATATAGTGACTCAGATTAGAAAAGAGGAGGTAGTTTAGGCGGGCACCGATCAATCCGCCGATAACCGCATAGGGTATTAACCCTTCAAGAATTTCCCGATCCAATCCTTTGCGTCTGGCCTCATTACGAATGAGAAGCAACCCTGCGATGAAGCCCAGAGCCATCATCACGCCATGGGCATTAATCGTAAGGGGTCCTATCTGCAAAGAAATAGGGAACAAATCAAATCCTCCACCTTAAAGATAACCCACACAATCCTCATCGGCTCGAAGATGCCACAGGGGCAGTTTTCTTAAGCAAGGTTTTGAATAATTGTATCGATTCCTGGCTGGACCAATCTCTCGGCCCCACTGCCTTCCCGACAATCTGACCCTCACGGTCGATGATGTATGTGCTCGGAAGCCCCACGATCCCATAGAGAAAAGAAACGTCCCCGTCTAGATCCAAAAGTGCCGGAAAGGAAAGACTGAAATCTCTCATGAACGGCTTGACCAGCTTTTCACTTTCTTGCATGTCCACTGCCAAAATCACGAGGCCCCTGTCTTTGAGCTTTTTATAGAGGCGCTCCATCGCAGGCATCTCCCGCCGGCATGGAGGACACCATGTGGCCCAGAAATTCAAAAAGATTACTTTCCCTCTAAAATCTTTGATTGTAACCTGGCTTCCCTGTAAGTCTTTTAGAGTAAAGTCCGGTGCAACCAGAGGCTCCTCAAACTTCTGGATGCGGAGTATTGAAAACAAGTCGTTTTTACCCGACACGGGAGTCTTCCTCCTGTGAAAAAAACCATCGCCCGAGGTAGAAAGGACAAGCAGCATGACTACAGCCACAACAATGAGAATCGCCAGGATTTTATTCCTTACCATGGGTCACCCCTCCGTGAACGCCGCCTTCGAGCCCCCCCCCTTAACCTTTAGCTTCCCTTTCCCTCGGACCCCTCCGCAGAGGTGACAAAAGCTATCCCTTCTTGCCCCCGCTTTCGGTGGCCTTCGAGCGGGCAGTAAAAGATCACCTCGCCCGACTCCGCAAAGCGGACTGTTAGTGTAACACTCCGGGTGGGGTTGACCCGGCTGATCCTCTGGGAGATTCCGCCTCCAGCGAAAGCCAGCCCATGGGTATAGTTCCCTAAATTCATGATGATGAACTTAACCTTTCCTGCTGGAACCGTGACCCTGCTGGGATTGAAGTAAAACTCGTTTGCAGCCAGGACTACCTCCACTGTCTGTACCCGGCTGTGGAAGAAAGCCGCTGCAGGCTGAGAATCTGGAACTATCCCGAGAAGAAGGAAGACCATAGGAATTTTTAAAAACTTTTCCATCTTTAAGTCCTTCTCTCTAATCCCTGGTAACCACACTCCCTGACTTAATTTGGAAATAGCCGTTAGATCCACCTGGTAAGGCACTTCCAGGCTTTAACGTTACGGAAGGTTTATGTAGATCCCAGAAAAGCTCTTTTGCATGGATACCGGAACAAAAAAACTCACCTCTTACGTGAACGAACCTCAGGTGGAGTTCCCTGCCGCACGTCGCACAGGTCAACCGGTTTGGCTTATAGGCAGTAGAACGACCTCTGTTTCTTCTTCGCCCTTTTGCTGTACTCATTAGCCCCATCTCACTTAGACCTTTCCCGACGTCATGGATCTTACAGTCCACCAATGACCCATCAGCAAGCACTCGTTTTCCGGAGAGCCGAAATTTGAGAACCGCCAGAAAATCCTTGGCGCTCGACTATTATGTAAAGCGACTGACCTTTAGGTGAGGATCAGAGAATGAAAACAGAATTTAGGATTTGGAGTGAAACTATCGGAAAGAATGGATGGTCCCGACCAGATAACGGATTAGGTTGAATGCGCAGACTATCGATGGGAGAGAATACGAAGGATTCACCAACAGCCCTTGGATTCCCCGAGTCGGAGAGATTAGCTGTTTTCGCGACAGCAATAGAAAACCCAGATCCAAAGAACAATGATTTAGAGCAAATATAGTCGGGCCCGAGAGAGTGGGGACTAACCAGGTCCGAACCTGAAGCCGTCCTGTCAAGCGAGGCAACGGATGCGTTACACCAGAACCCTAGAACAAAGAAAGTGACTGAACCCAGTACGATGATCTTTAGCCGTGATCCCCGTCGCATCACAAAGGAAGCCTATCAGGTGAAACAAACCAAGTCAACAAGAAGGAGGGCGTTATTGCAAAAAGTGCGGTGCTTTCGGGCAAAAACGCAGATCAAGGGAGGGGTATTCAAGGTGTTGGCTTCAACGTTTGGGCTTTGCCGGCAACTCTTAATGCGTTCTCGATGACCTGCCTAAACCGGGCTAGAGGCTGAGCCCCTCTCACCATCGTACCAGTGATCTTTCCTCCTGATCCGCTTGGGCCAATGAAAAAAGACGGCGTTCCGCGGACCCCTGCCTTGGTGCCCTCGGCTATTTCATTCTCTATCCTGCTGCCGTATTTCCCACTTTGCAGGCAATTGTTAAATCTAATACCCTCGAGTCTAATTCCCTGTGCGTACCGTTTCAGCGCAGGTACAGAGAAATCTCTCGAGTTCTCGAAGAGGGTATCGTGCATCTCCCAGTACCTGTTTTGCTCCCCTGCGCAAAAGGCCGCCTCATGACCTTTCTTCGCCTGGGGGTGAAGACTGGCAATAGGAAAGTCGCGAAAAACGTATCTAACCTTGCCTGTGTCTATGTACTCTTTCTTGATTATTGGAAGTACAGTCAAGAAATGGCGTTTACAGAAAGGGCATTGGTAGTCGGAGAACTCAACCATCGTGACTGGGGCATCTTCCCGTCCAAGGCTCGGCTTGCCCGAGACACTCACCTCGGCAGTCACCCTCGACGGCCTCCGAGCCCGCGAACGGCCTTGAAGGATTAGGATACTTTTGATCTCCGCTATGTCTTTCTTGATTTCAGCCAGCTCCCTACGCAGTTTTGCAATCTCCTCTTCTACTCCCGCCTGGCTTGAGCTGGGCCATAACAGAAGTGCGGCAGCGATTGCGGCTATTGTTGCCAAGACACCTACCTTAAGTTTCAACTGAGTTTTCATAGACCCTCCTACAGAGCGCTAGCCCGAGATGCCGCTAATAGATCATCAGGCTTTTATCTCTCGTTGTCGCTTTCCGTTGTCTTCTTCACAAGCTGGTCTCTTGCAGTGTTCCGAACCTCATCAAGCTTAGATTTCCTTACTTTAAAATAGTAAGGGTATCCTGACGTTTTCAAGATGTAATAATCTTCCCCTTGAGGGCTCACCACGGTGTATTGAAGCCGGCTGCCATCTCGAATTTCAACGGCATATTCCAGGATGCGCTCACTCTTATCGAACGTGTCTTTCCCATCCTTGCCGATCACGTCCTCGAAACCAATTGACGTAATTCCGCTTACTAGCTTACGCATCCCTTCCACGTCAGTCTTTTCATCCTGTGCTAAGCCCTCAACAATGAAATCTTTCGCATCCTGCTTTACCGCGTAGGCACCCATGTCAATGCGTGCCACTTCTTCCCGGGATAAATTCAGAAGTGATCTGTCATACCAATCGGCCGGATTTGTTCGCGCTTCATACACGTTAAAATTCAGGGAATAAATGGTGTCGTCACCTCCCCGCCGCGCATGGACCTTGCGGAAGGCAGGAGAGGAACCAAGAAAAACCACTCCAACCGCTTCGCCGTCTTTAAAAAAGCGGATCTTTCTCTCGTAGGTGTCATCCGATACCTTGAGTTGCTTCGCCGCCACCTTCGTGCGCCCGACCGGCCATGACGGCTTCGCTCCAAGAAGTTTTTCCGTAAACTCTCTAAACCTAGTTGGTGACACAGGGAATCTCTGCGCGGCAGGCAAGACCCAGCCTCCATTCTGCCGGGTCATAACCAGGGGCTCTTTTCCCTTTTCCTCAATGGCAACTCTGTCTACTCCGGAAATA
>JAPUHZ010000085.1 GCA_027297485.1 Deltaproteobacteria bacterium | reverse complement strand
TACATCACCTACTCTTGGATTAGGCTGTTCTGAAGTTTTTAACCCCTTCTTCATATCACCAAATAACCGGTCTCCTGCCTATGGCGGCTAGTACCGAATGGTTCGTTTTACCTTCTCCTCAGGGATGTGCCAATTATTCTTCACAGGATTGGATGCCAGTTCCTGTGTTAATTTCCACTTGCCGTCAGCTTGCTTCTTGGCAACATTTTGGAATGTAAAAGTTTTAGGTTTTGCGTTTGATTGCCGAATGACCTTATATTCAATGACCACGCCCCCGCGAAAGTCCACCCGAGTGACAAGTTCAAACTGGCTACCTTTAAATACCTCTTTCCATTTTTCCTTGAGGTGATCAGGCGTTATATTCGCGGACCTATACTGAGCAGCATTGATCTTTTGTGATTCCTCATTCCAACAACTAACATCCCACTCATAGTCCACCGCTGCCATTGCTGATAAATGAGCAATAACTATCTCCTCGGGACTCGAATAGGAACATTCCTCTTGCTTTTCAACAAATACGACCTTTACCGGTGGGCTATACTTTCTCACATAGTATTCGTGGGTAATCTCCTCGACCAGGGTCTTTCGCTCAACAGGCGCAGTCTTGAAGAAGGTCTCAGGTAGTTTCTGTGCTCTCACCGACGGTAGAAAAAACAGTAGATAAACAGATCCAAATGCCGCAAGAAAAGCTATCCGTGATCGCGTCGGAATCCTCATCTCACACCTCCCCGCATATTCCTAGATCTAAGGAAGACTGGGTGTGGCTACAGCGGAGGTTTATTGCTACGGATCTACAATCGGGAAATCGTTGGGGTAAAGCAAAGATTAAAAATAGCTTACGTAGAGGCTTTCTTGGCTGAGCGCTTCGGCGTTGGCTTTTTCTTAGCAGACCGCGGAGGTGTCGACTTTTTCTTGGCAGATGCTTCTTTTCCTTTTTGAGCCGGCCGCCTACTCTTCTTCTTAGCGTCAGAAGGGGGCTCGGCCTTGGCTGCACCATCTCCTGGGACCAGCTCAATTAATGAGATAGGCGCATGGTCTCCACGCCGCCACCCGATCTTGACGATACGCGTGTAACCGCCGGGGCGGTCTTTAAAGCGTGGCGCTAAGGTATCGAAGACCTTCCGTACCACCACTTTATCTTGAATGATCCCAAGGGCCTGGCGTCGGGCATGAAGGCTTCCCTCTTTACCCAAACCGATCATGCGATCTGCCCAGCCTCGAAGCTCCTTGGCCTTTGGATCCGTAGTCTCGATCCGCTCATGACGCAACAGAGAGGTCACCATATTGCGCATCATGGCTAACCGGTGACTGGGGCTGCGGTTGAGCTTCCTTCCTGATTTAAGATGACGCATGACCTAGAGCCTCCCCTGTTATTGCCTGAAATAGCAAGTGTTGTGCTGGGTCAAGAAACGAGCAAGACGAGGTGTGAGCCCCGAGCCGACTGAGGCGTACTGGCTTGCACGCCGCAGGGAGAACGAGCGGTGATAAACGAAGTTGGGCGAAGTTAATTAGGCTGTCTCCTTCTCTTTTGCTAGCCTCCGGCTTTCGATCTCCTCACGAGAGGGGAAATGGTCGAGCTTCATCCCAAGCTCCAGTCCCATATCGCGGAGGATCTCTTTGATTTCGTTGAGCGATTTGTGGCCGAAATTCTTAGTTTGCAGCATCTCCTGCTCTGTTTTCTGGACCAGCTCGCCGATATATTTAATATCCGCGTTCTGCAGGCAGTTCTGGGAACGAACCGAAAACTCTAGCTCGTCCACACTGCGAAAGAGATTCTCGTTCTGGTGAAAAAAGGGCAACTCCTCACGAGTCTCGCGCTGCGGCTCCTCGTCAAAATTGATAAAGATGTGTAGCTGATCCTGGAGGATCTTTGCCGCGTAGGCCACGGCGTCCTCAGGCTTCAAACTCCCGTCCGTCCATACCTCGAAAACTAGACGGTCATAATCGGTCCTTCGTCCAATCCGTGCACTGGTTACATGGAAGTTCACTCTCCGTAGAGGGGAGAAAACCGCGTCCATGAAGATCGTATCCACCGGGGCCCCTTCCTCCTTGTTCCTATCCGCCGGCACGTAACCTCGTCCGATCTTTGCAACCATTTCCATATCCAACTTCCCCTCACGGGACAGGGTGGCAATGTGTTGCTCCGGGCTGAGGATTTCCACGCTGGGGCCAGCAACGATATCTTTGGCCTGAATCGTTTTGGGTCCTTTGGCCTCGATTTTGAGGGTCTGTTGCTCCGTGTCGGCCAATCTGACCCGAACTTCTTTAAGATTAAGGATAATGTCGGTCACATCCTCGGTGATACCCGGAACCGTTGAAAATTCATGGAGGATCCCTTTGATCCGCACCGAGATAATAGCTGCCCCCATGAGCGACGAAAGAAGTATTCTCCTTAGAGAATTACCAATCGTCTGACCGAATCCCCTCTCAAAGGGTTCGGCATAAAACTTGCCGTAGTTAGAGGTGAGGCTTTTCTCGTCCACCTCGAGCTGCTTGGGTTTCGTCAAATCACTCCAATGCCTATGCATAACATCTCCCAACGTTTTAATGTTACTTCGAATATAGTTCCACAATTAGTTTCTCATTGATCGGCGTTGTAATGTCGCTCCGGGTAGGCAGGAGCTTGATCTTCCCAGTAAATCCCTCGCGATCGACTTCAGACCAATCCGGCACACCACGCCTCTGGGAGCTCTCCAGGGCAGAGATCACCCGTCCCATCTGACGACTTTGCTCCTTCACCGAGACTACATCCCCCGCACGCACTAAATAAGAAGGGATGGTTACTCGTCTCCCGTTAATCAGAATATGGCCGTGTCCAACTAGCATGCGTGCATCGGCCCGTGAGCTGGCAAAACCGATCCGGTAAGTGACATTATCCAGCCGTCTTTCCAAGAGGACCAAGAGGGCGTCACCCGTAACCCCCTTGACCCTTGCTGCCATGGCAAAGGTGCGGCGAAATTGTTTTTCCAAAAGGCCGTACATACGTTTGACCTTTTGCTTCTCTCGCAACTGGATACTGTACTCGGAGAACTTCTGCCTCCTCTGGCCGTGCTGACCCGGCGGATAGCTCCTTCGCTCTATGGCGCACTTGTCCGTATAACAACGCTCCCCCTTAAGGAAGAGCTTGAGGTTTTCCCGCCGGCAAAGCCGACACACCGATCCAGAGTATCTAGCCAATCATTTCTCCTTACTCGAACCCAGTAGCCAGAGGCCAGTATTCAGAAGCCTCCTCTCTCCTGAATTCTGGATTCTGTTTTTTTTACACCCTTCTCCGCTTCGGCGGACGGCAACCATTATGAGGGATAGGGGTAACATCCTTGATCAGTCTGATATTAAATCCGGCTGCCTGAAGAGATCTCAGTGCCGACTCCCTACCTGCCCCCGGTCCACGAACAAAAACCTGAATGCTGCGCACCCCATGATCCATAGCCTTTTTGGCCGCATTATCCGCTGCCTGCTGGGCCGCAAACGGCGTGCCTTTGCGTGATCCCTTAAACCCCATCGCCCCGGCACTCGACCAAGAAATGACATTACCTTGATTATCGGCAATGGTCACGATCGTATTGTTAAAGGTCGAGTGGATATGGACAACACCTTCGGAGATGTTCTTTCTCCCCTTTTTCTTTCGCGCCACCTTCTCGGCCGGCTTCTTCTCTGTCTGCTCCTTGTCTTTCTTCTCTTGGGCTATCTCGTCGCTTTCTGCCATGATTCTCTCCTATAAAAACAGAATCCAGTAGTCAGAAGTCAGTATCCAGAAGGTCTCATTACTTTTAAATCCCGGATTCTGGCTTCTGAATTCTGCTTTTCACTCATCTCTTTGCCGGAGGGGCCTTCTTTCCCGCCACGGTCCTCCGCGGTCCCTTTCGGGTGCGCGCATTCGTATGCGTCCTCTGCCCCCGAACAGGCAAACCCCTACGGTGCCTCAGCCCCCGGTAAGAACCCATATCCATGTGGCGCTTGATGTTCATCGACGCTTCACGCCTAACATCCCCCTCCACCTTTAACCCTTGATCGATGACTTGACGGATCTTAACCACGTCATCGTCTGTGAGGTTATCGCTTTTGGTATCGAAGGGAATCCCGGCTTCTTGGAGGATCTTCTTGGAGGTAGTGCTCCCGATCCCATAGATATAGGTGAGCGCGATCTCCATCCTTTTCTTTTTGGGTAATTCCACCCCTGCTATACGTGCCATTTCCTCACTCCGTTCGGAATCTCAAATGACAAATCTCAGATAGACAACTATCCCTTAAACCCTTCATTCCTTTTTTATCCTTGTCTCTGTTTATGCCTGGCGTTGACGCAATCTACTCGAACTACCCCCTTGCGCCGAATCACCCTACACTTGTTACAGATTTTCTTAACCGATGCTCTAACTTTCACTCGACCGCCCCTGCCCGTCTCTATTTCTCACGGTAGACAATCCTCCCCCGGCCTAGATCATAAGGAGACAGCTCTATCCTGACCTTATCTCCAGGGAGGATCTTGATATAGTGCATTCGCATCTTTCCTGAAATATGAGCCAGGACCTTATGGCCGTTGCTCAGCTCTACCCGGAACATGGCGTTGGGGAGTGTCTCCAATACGGCCCCCGTTACTTCAATGGCATCCTCTTTGGGCATACTAAATTTTACTCAAAACATACGGCCCATTTTTGGTAATCGCCACCGAGTGCTCAAAATGGGCTGCCAAGCTACTATCTTTAGTTACCGCCGTCCATCCGTCCTCTTTAATCTCGACCTCGGATTCTCCGGCATTGACCATCGGCTCAATGGCCAAGACCATACCCTCCTTAAGTCGAAGCCCCTGGTCACGCTCTCCATAGTTTGGGACCGGAGGATCCTCATGGAGTTTCCTGCCAATGCCGTGGCCGACAAAGACTCTGACCACTGAGAAGCCTGCGCTTTCAACGGTCGTCTGAATGACCGACGAAAGATCCCCCAATCTCTTACCCTCTTGAAGCTGCTCGATACCCTTATACAGTGCCTCTTCGGTAACCCGCATTAATCGCTCAGCCTCATCACTGACCTTTCCTACCCCCACAGTAATGGCAGAATCTCCGTAGAAACCGTCATAGATCACGCCGAAGTCAAGCCCCACAACGTCTCCCTCCCGGAGCGTGCGATCCGAAGGTATCCCGTGGACGACCTCTTCATTGACGGAGGCACAAAGCGCGCACGGATAGACCCTCCCTCCCATGGTATATCCCTTGAATGCGGGTCGAGCCTTTTTTTTATAAGTCAACTCCTCAGCCAAGGCATCTAATTCCAACGTTGTTACCCCAGGCGCCGCCATTTTCCTCAACTCCTGCAGGATCTCGGCTACGATCACATTCGCACCTCTCAGGATCTCAATCTCCCGGGCCGATTTGAGGCAGATCATTTCCCAACTTCTCCCAGTGCTTGAAGAACACGAAGCCGGATCTCCTCCATGCTCCCTACACCGTCTATCTTCTCGAGTAGCCCCTTCTTACGATAATAGTCGATTAACGGCGCGGTTTGGATCTCGTAAACATTAAGGCGCGCGGCGATGGTCTCTTCCCGATCATCCTCACGCTGATAGAGGTCCCCATCACACTGGTCACAAACCTCCTTTCGGCTGGGAGGGTTGAAGCCCACATGATAAAGGGTCCCGCACCGATTGCAGGTCCGTCGTCCTGCTAGTCTCTGAATTGTCACGTCCTGGGGAACCTGGATGTAAACAACATAGTCTAGTCCGTAATCCATATCTCTAAGTATCGCCTCCAGGCCGCCAGCCTGAGCTATAGACCTGGGAAATCCGTCCAGGATAAAACCCCTCTTACAATCCTCATCACCCAATCGCTCAGCTACGAGATTTACCATCACATCATCGGGGACTAGCTTTCCCTGATCGATGTATCCTGCAGCCTTTTTCCCTAAAGGGGTCTGGTCCCGCACCGCCTTCCTCAAGATGTCTCCCGTTGACACCTGGCTAGCCCCGTACTTATCTTCGAGAAAGCTTGCCTGAGTTCCTTTCCCTGCCCCCGGAGGGCCCAATAAGACAACACGCACGACGCCCCCACCGGCCGATTCCTAAGCCCTTCTTCCTCTCAGGCGACCTCGCTTCATAAACCCCTCATAGTTTCGGGTTATCATATGCGTCTCGATCTGGGACACAGTGTCCAAGGCAACGCCTACCACAATCAGAAGCGCCGTCCCTCCAAAAAAGAAAGGCACGTTAAATTGGCTAATAAGGATAGTCGGCAAAAGAGCCACGGCCGAAAGGTAAATGGCCCCACCTAAAGTGATTCTAGAGAGCACACGATCAATAAACTCCGCCGTCTTCTGCCCCGGCCGTATCCCAGGTATATAGCCCCCAGACTTCTTCAAGTTCTCCGCCACATCCACAGGATTAAAAACCACCGCCGTGTAAAAATAACAGAAAAAGATAATGAACCCCACATAGAGAATATTGTTCAACCATTGTCCAGGCCCCAGATATCCCGCCGCCGCCTGGGCCCAAGGATATGGGGCAAACCGAGCCACGGTAGCGGGAAAGATCAGGATCGACGAGGCAAAGATGACCGGAATCACCCCTGCGGTGTTGATCTTAAGTGGCAGGTGAGAGCTCTGCCCCGCATACATCTTGCGCCCCACCACTCTCTTAGCATACTGCACCGGAATCCTTCTCTGCCCTCGCTCCATAAAAATGATCAGCCCCACAACCACCACCACAAATACCAAGAGAAAAAGAAGCGCTATTATGCCCAACTCTCCCTCTTGAACAAACTGAAAGGTGGTCGTGATCGCTGACGGCAACGCAGCCACAATCCCAGCAAAAATGATCAGAGAAATCCCGTTGCCGATCCCCCGTTCCGTGATCTGCTCCCCTAACCACATGATGAAAGCCGTACCTGAAGTTAGCGTGAGAACCGTCATCAAACGAAACCCCCAACCAGGATCCAGCACAATGGCCTCACCCCCTGGGGCCCGGGTTCCCTCCAAGCCGAGGCTGATCATGAATCCCTGGATAATGGAAAGGATAACCGTCCCGTAACGGGTATACTGGGTGATCTTCCTCCGACCCACCTCACCTTCCTTGGAAAGCCGCTCCAGATAAGGAAAGACCACGGTGAGAAGCTGCAAAATGATCGAGGCGCTAATATAGGGCATGATGCCCAAAGCAAAGACTGAGAACCGCTCCAACGCCCCACCAGAAAAAAGGTTGAACAGACCAAAGATAGTACCCTGAAACTGCTCAAAAAAGGCAGCAAGAGCCTCCCGGTTAATCCCAGGGGTTGGAATAGCTACCCCCACACGAAAGACGGCTAGCATGGCCAGAGAAAAAAGAATCCTCCGTCTAAGCTCGGGGATCTTGGTCGCGTTTTGAAAACCTTCAAGCATGGGGGACTATCAACTCTGCCTTCCCGCCTAAGGCCTCAATCTTTTCCCTTGCCACCGAGGAAAAAGCATGGGCTTTCACAGTCAAGCGTTTACTTAATGACCCGTCACCCAAGAGCTTAACCCGCTCGCCCTTCCTGCGAACCAATCCGCTTTCCAGCAACAGATCAGGCGTGACCTCACTCCCGGAAGCAAAACTTTCTAACTGCCCCAGGTTAATTACGGCGAAGCTTGTTCTAAACGGGTTATGAAAACCACGCTTTGGGACGCGCCGCTTGAGCGGCATCTGGCCCCCCTCAAACCCCGGCCGCGTCCCTCCACCAGCACGGGACCCCTGGCCCTTATGGCCGCGGCAAGAGGTCTTCCCATGCCCGGAACCATTTCCCCGACCCACCCGTTTCATTTTTTTCTTCGAGCCGGCGGCAGATTTTAAATTGCTCAGGTCCATAATAATCAGCGCACCTCTTCCAGGGACTTTCCTCTCCGGGCAGCTATCTCCTCTGGAAACATAAGATCTTTCAGGGCTGCAAAGGTCGCTTTAACCATGTTGTGGGGGTTGTTAGAGCCAATGCACTTTGTAAGGATATCCTGGATGCCCGCCGCCTCCACCACTGACCGCACACCTCCTCCGGCAATGACACCGGTCCCTGTCGACGCAGGTTTTAGCATCACATGGCCAGCGCCGAACCTCCCGATGACTTCGAAAGGAATAGTCCCACTGATGATGGGGACTCTAATCAAGCTCTTTTTGGCCTGATCTAAACCTTTCCGAATGGCCTCCGGTACCTCCTTGGCCTTGCCCAATCCATATCCCACTGTGGACTTCCTATCTCCCACAACAACCAAGGCATTAAAGCTGAATCGGCGGCCTCCCTTGACCACTTTAGTCACCCGGCCGATGTGGACAACCTTTTCCTTCAATTCCAAACCCTGCGGATCAATCCGTTCCATAAGTTAAAAAGCTCTCAGTGCTCAGCAATCAGCTTTAGCTCAGTCCCCCATCCCTCTTTTTCAAGCTGAGGGCTGACTGCTGATTGCTTTTAGCTAAAAAATCAATCCGCCCTCGCGGGCAGCTTCGGCTAAAGCCTTCACTCGTCCATGAAAGAGGAATCCATTGCGGTCAAAAAGCACGCGAGTAATATTCTTCTCCTTGCAGAGCTGCGCCAGCAATTGTCCCACCTGCTTTGCCGCCTCCGCCCCCTTGGTCTTCTGAAGATCTCCTCTCAGCCCTTTGGAGAGTGTGGAAACAGAAACCAGGGTTACGCCCATCTCATCAGAAATGACCTGCGCATAAATATGTCTTAGACTACGAAAGACACAAACGCGGGGGCGTGCATCTGTTCCCAAAACCCTTTTGCGCACTCGCTTCTGTCGCCGTTTGCGTCCAATCTCTCTCTGATGACCTAACATCGCTTTGCCTTTAATATCTTTCTCTATCCGGCGGCGCCCACTGCCTTTCCGGCCTTGCGCCGAATAACCTCTTCTCGATATTTAACCCCTTTACCCTTGTACGGTTCAGGGGGTCTAAGAGCTCGAATCATAGCCGCTGTCTTCCCCAGGAGCTGCTTGTCAGCAGCCTGAAGACTAACGAGCGTTTGTCTATCCACGGTAGCCGTCACTCCGGGTGGCAAGGGAAATAGGACGGGGTGAGAATAACCGAGGGTCAAATGCAGCTCTGTCCCTTTGACCTCTGCTCGATAACCTATTCCGTTAATCTCTAAGACCCGGCTAAAACCTCGGCTAACCCCCTCAACCATATTAGCAATGAGCTTCCGCGTGAGCCCATGCAGCGCCTTGAGCTTCCTTTCCTCCGTCTCCCGGCCAATCCGCAGTTGACTCCCCTCCATCTGGACCTGGATCCCCGAAGGGACCACCGCCCGGAGTTTTCCCTTAGGTCCTTCGACTTGGATTGCCCTATCCTCCAAAGCGACCTTGACCCCATCAGGGATCGATATGGGTAGCTTTCCAATGCGCGACACCTAGCACCTCACCATTGATCTACCAAACCGAGCAAATCAACTCTCCCCCCACTCTGGCCTTATGTGCCTCCCGATCCACCATTATCCCTTTGGGAGTCGAAAGGATATTGATCCCCAGCCCCTTACGGACGGGAGGAATTTCTTGGGCCCCCACATAGACCCGTAGGCTGGGCCGACTGACCCGTCTCAGGCCCAAAATGATCGGATTGTTTTCTTTATCAAACTTCAACTTAATGTGGAGCTTCTCACCTGGGCCATCATTTGCCTCAACTCTCCTAACTTCTTGCACATAACCCTCCTCTACCAAGACCCGTGCGATGCTCTCCTTAATACGCGAAGAGGGAACATCCACCGTTTCATGCCGCGCACGGGTGGCATTTCGAATTCGAGTCAGCATGTCCGCAATCGGATCCGTCATTCCCATCTTGCTCTCCTAACAGCTACCAACTCGCCTTGATCAATCCAGGGATATGTCCCTTGCGGGCAAACTCCCTAAGGCAAATCCTACACATTCGAAAGCGGCGGTAAAAGGCCCTCGCCCGGCCACAGAGGGGACAGCGGTTATACTGCCGCACCTTAAACTTATTTGGCCTTTCCGCCTTAACTCGAAGACACTTCTTGGCCAATAGACTCTCCCTAATTTTTAACTGGCAAACGGCATGCCCAAATACTTGAGCAAAGCCTTTCCTTCTTGATCTGTTCTCGCTGTGGTAACAATCGATACCGTCATTCCCCACGCCTTTTCAACCTTATCGATATCGATCTCGGGGAAAAGGGTCTGTTCTCGTAGCCCCAGCGAGTAATTCCCACGACGATCAAAAGAGCGGTCTGGGACCCCTCTGAAATCTCTCACCCGAGGTAAGGCCACATGGATCAAACGGTCTAAAAACTCGTACATCCGCTCCCGCCTCAACGTAACCATGCAACCGATGGGAACACCTTCGCGCAACTTAAAATTGGCAATGGACTTCTTGGCCCGCGTTATCACCGGCTTCTGCCCGGCGATAGCCATGACCTCAGCCACTGCCGAATCCAAGACCTTGATATTTTGGATCGCCTCACCGAGACCGACGTTCAACGTAATCTTCTCCAATCGAGGCACCTGGAGGGGGTTTTTATAACTGAACTCCTTGATCATAGCCGGAACTGCTTCTTCTCGATATTTTTTCTTAAGTCGCGCCACTTCCATCCCACTAATTTAAAGGGTCCCCACAGCGCCGACAGACACGCACCTTTGTTCCATCCGCTAAAACTTTGCTCCCAACTCGAACCGGCGCATTGCACTTGTCACACATCACCATGAGATTGGAGGCCTGGATAGCGGCCTCTTTTTCCAGGATGCCCCCTGGCTGTTGTCCGCGCGCGCGGGAGTGCCGCTTCACCAGGTTGATCCGCTCAATAAAGGCAACGCCCCTCCCCGGGATGACCCTAAGGACCTTGCCGGTCTTTCCCCTCTCCCTACCGGCAATGACCATTACACTATCGTTTTTGCGAATGTTCATATTCCAACTTGCGATTTTAGATTCAATCCAAAATCAACAATCCAAAATCTAAAATTCTACAGCACCTCTGGAGCGAGCGAGATGATCTTCATAAATTTTTTCGCCCTGAGTTCGCGCGCCACAGGTCCGAAGATGCGGGTCCCGACCGGCTCCCTCTGGTCATCGATGAGAACCGCAGAATTATTATCAAACCTGATGTAAGTCCCGTCTGGACGACCCAACTCCTTTGCGGTTCGCACCACCACAGCCTTCATCACATTGCCTTTCTTCACTTTGGCATTGGGGATCGCCTCTTTGACCGCAACCACTATAATGTCTCCGACAGAGGCGTACTTGCGCTTGCTCCCTCCCAGGACCTTAATACACTGAATCTTCCGGGCACCCGAGTTGTCCGCCACATCCAAGACCGTACTCGCCTGAATCATGGGAGAGCCTCTTCTGCCCCTGCCTCTGCCTCAGTCTCTTTCTCTGTCTCAGTCTCTTTCTCTGTCTCAGTCTGAACAGCCCGCTCCAAGATTTGCCTCACGCGCCAATGCTTATCCCGACTCAGAGGCCGACACTCTACAATCAGCACACGATCCCCTACTTGGCACTCATTCTTTTCATCGTGGGCCTTGACCTTGGTCCGGCGTTTGAGGTACTTTTTATATTTGGGATGCATGACAATCCTCTCCACGGAAACCACAACGGTCTTCTGCATCCGACTACCAACCACTACCCCCTTGCGTTGCTTTCTCACCACTCCATGGTCCATCCTAGCCTTCCCTACCTTGGAGCATCTTTTCCTTTAAAATGGTCTCCAACCGAGCCAAGTCCCGCTTGCTCTGCCCCAACTTCATAGGGTTCTCCAATTGGCTCGTGGCCAGTCGGAGTTTCAAGTGAAAAATCTCCTCCTTAAGATCCTCACGCTTTTGGGCCAACTCATTGGCGCTCATTTCGCGCATCTGCTTAGCCTCCATGGGTCGTCCCCCTCTCCATAAAAAGGGTAGGGATAGAGAGCTTATGGGAAGCCAAGCGGAACGCCTCACGGGCCAAGTCCACCTGCACCCCTTCCATTTCAAATAGGACCCTTCCTGGCTTAATAACAGCCACCCATACCTCCGGGGAACCCTTTCCCTTTCCCATACGGGTCTCAGCCGGCTTCTTGGTTAATGGCTTATCCGGGAAGATACGTATCCAGACTTTCCCCCCGCGTTTCATGTAACGAGTCAGGGCAATTCGAGCGGCCTCAATCTCGCGGGCGCTCAGCCAACCACGCCCTATTGCCTTAAGTCCATAGTCCCCGAACGCTAGTGTAGATCCCCTGAGCGCAAGCCCGCCTCTTCTTCCCTTTTGTCGCTTACGGTATTTTACCTTCTTCGGCTCTAACATATTCAAAACCTGCTGCTATCGGCGGCCTTCCCTTCATCCCTTGGACCCTTCATCCCTTTAGCTCTGAATTCTACACCCCCAACGCTGCCTTTTGCTGCTCCTCTTCCTCGGTCAAGACCTCCCCCCGAAAGATCCATGCCTTGACCCCAATGATCCCATAAGTCGTCCGAGCCTCAGCAAATCCATAGCTGATATCAGCCCGCAAGGTATGCAGAGGGACCCGACCCTCCCGATACCACTCGGTTCGCGCAATCTCACGCCCCCCTAATCTGCCGGCGGACTGAATCTTGATCCCCTGCGCCCCCATACGCATCGCCCGGGAGATGCTCTCCTTCATGGCCCGACGGAAGGCTACGCGACGCTCCAGTTGTAAGGCCACGTTCTCCGCTACAAGCTGCCCATCCAGATCAGGGCGGCGCACCTCATGGATATTGAGATAGGTCTCCCGATTAACGAGACGGGTGATTTCATCCTTCAGCTTTTCGATTTCCGCACCCTTCTTGCCGATCACGATCCCGGGCCGGGCCGTATGAATGTTGACTTTCGCTTTATTGGCGGCCCTCTCAATCTCGACCTTTGAAATCCCAGCATGATAGAGACGACTCTTCAAAAACTTTTTAATCTTAAAATCCTCATGGAGGAGTTTTGTGTAGTCGTGACGTGCGTACCATTTGGAGTCCCATGACTCAATGATCCCAAGTCGAAAGAGTTTCGGATGCGTCTTCTGACCCATTAGGGTTTATCTCCTCTCATCCCCTTCATCCAGCACAACGATGATATGGCTCAGGCGCTTTCGGATACGTGTTGCCCGACCCATGGCCCGAGGCATAAAACGCTTCCACATGCCCCCCCCATCCACCGTGACCCGCTTAACATAAAGACGGTCCACATCTACGCTCTGAGTGCCTTCTGCATTTGCCACTGCCGCCCGCAGCGTCTTGGCCACCATAGCCGCTGAATGCTTAGGGACGAACTTAAGAATATTGAGGGCCTCCTCAACTCCCTTGCCCCGAATCTGATCCACCACCAGTCTCACCTTACGGGGCGAAAACCGGACAAACCTTGTAATAGCACGTGCCTCCATTTCTCTTAACCCAGTACGGAACCCGGAATTCTGAATTCTAACTCCTGACTTCTGAATTCTGTTTTTTTATATTCTAATCTTTGCATCAGCTCCCTACCTTAGGGGCCGACGGTGCGGGGGTTGCCGGTGCTGGGGCCCCAGCAGGAACCGTCACCTTGGCCTCTCCCTTTCGATCCCCCGAATGGGCATGAAAAGTCCGTGTGGGAGCAAACTCCCCTAGTTTATGACCTACCATATTTTCCGTGATGAATACTGGTATAAATTTCCTCCCGTTGTGGACCCCGATCGTGAGGCCGACCATTTCCGGGGTAATCGTCGAACGCCGAGACCATGTCTTCAGGACCCGCTTCTCCTGAGTACGATTCATAGCGTCGATTTTACGCTTGAGGTGCTCGTCCACAAAAGGCCCCTTTTTAACTGAGCGCGCCATCGCTATCGACCCTTTCTGCGTTTCACAATATACTTGTCCGATGCCCGGTTCTTTCTCGTTTTGTGTCCTCTGGTCGGCTTTCCCCAAGGCGTCTGGGGGTGGTTTCCTTTCGAACGGCCTTCCCCTCCTCCATGAGGATGATCCACGGGGTTTTTCGCAACCCCTCGAGTCCCAGGTTTCCTACCCAACCACCGTGCCCTTCCTGCCTTCCCCAGAGAGATATTTTGCTGGTCGAGATTTCCCACCTGTCCCACAGTGGCACGACACTCCGCATGCACGTTGCGGAGTTCCCCGGAGGGAAGTTTCAGGAGTGCATAAGCCCCCTCTTTGGCCATCAATTGTGCCCCGGCGCCAGCGCTCCGAGCCAACTGCCCCCCCTTGCCAATTTTAAGCTCGATGTTGTGAATCATAGTCCCAACGGGCATGAACTTGAGCGGAAGTGAATTCCCTGGCTGAATATCTACCCTATCGTCTCCGGAAATTATCGGATCACCCACCCGCAGCCGATCCGGCGCCAGGATGTACCGTCGCTCCCCGTCGGCATAACAGAGTAAAGCAATCCGGGCAGATCGGTTGGGATCGTACTCGATCGCTTCTACCTTCGCGGGAACAGCCTTCTTGTCCCGCTTAAAATCAATCAACCGGTAAAGACGCCTGTGGCCACCGCCTCGATGGTCGCATGTGATCCGGCCCCGGTTGTTGCGTCCCCCGCTGTGTTTCAGAGGAGACAACAAACCCTTCACTGGCCCCACCTTTGTAATCTCCTCAAAGCTGAGGCCGGTACGAAAGCGCTTACCTGGAGAAGTAGGTCTATAATTTTTTATGGCCATCTCTTTTCTCTCGTTATTGGTTATTCGTTACTCGTTATTGGTTACTCTTTGTTCTTTTTAATCGAATCACCAATAACCAATAACGAATAACTAAATTAGGCGCCGCCAAAGAAATCAATCTTGTCCCCTTCTTTAAGCGTTACATAGGCTTTTTTCCATTGAGGCTTGCGGCCGCTATTCCTCCCGACACGCCGGACCTTTCCGAGATAGCGGGCTGTTCTGACTTTGATCACACTTACTTTAAAAAGCTTTTCAATGGCCTTCTTGACCTCGATTTTGTTGGCATCGGGTCGAACTTTAAATAGCACCTGATGAGTCGTCTCCCCGAGAAGAGAGCCCTTCTCGGTAATTAAAGGCGCCTGGATGATCTCTTGGGGCCCTCTCATGCTGCCAATCTCTCCTCGAGACGCCTAAGCGCCTCCTCAGTCAAAATCAGATGCTCGTAGCGGAGGAGATCATAGACATTAAGCCCCTCGGCCCGGAGCACCTTAACGGTAGGAAGATTCCGCGCCGAGCGTTCCACTTTTTCATCCGCCTGGGGAATAACAATCAGGACGTTTTTAACCTGGAGACTCTCCAGCGTCTTCCGCATGAGTTTCGTCTTGGCCTCGGCCAACTCCAACTTATCAAGGACGATGATCTTTCCCTCCCGATTCTTGAGACTCAGAGCCGAGAGCAGGGCCTCCTTGCGGGCCTTCCTGGGTAGACGATAAGAATAGTCCCTCGGCCGAGGGCCAAAAGTGGTTCCGCCCCCGACCCACAGGGGTGATCGAATGCTGCCGGCACGAGCCCTCCCGGTTCCCTTCTGGCGCCAGGGTTTTTTTCCACCTCCACGCACCAGCCCCTTGGTCTTGGTAGACGCTGTGCCCGCTCGCCGATTGTTGAGCTGCATAGCAACCACCTGATTCAGAAGGTGAGGGCGGGCCTTGACCGCAAAGATCTCGTCTTTAAGCTGGGGATGGATCACTCGGACTTCCATATCTATCTATTCCCCTTGACTGCCCGCCGAATTAAAAGGGATCCCCGTTTAGAGCCGGGGACAGCCCCTTTAACCAGGAGTAGATTTCCCTCAGGTCGGACCGCAACGACCTCAAGGTTTTGCACCGATACCCTCTCATTCCCCCAGTGCCCCGCCATCTTCTTTCCCTTGAAGACCCGACCCGGATATGAGCGGTTGCCGATCGCGCCTCCATGGCGAAAAGATTCGTGGGTCCCGTGGGAAGCAGAGAATCCCGCAAATCCCCAACGCTTAATCACCCCGGAAAAGCCCCTCCCTTTGGAGGTTCCCGTGACATCAACCTGATCTCCGGTTTTAAAGAGGTCAGATACCTTGATCTCCTGACCAACCTCGTATTGCGACACATCCTCTGAACGGAACTCGCGCAAAAGTTGAAAGGCTCCCTTCCCCACTTTTTCCATATGGCCACGCTCAGGCTTATTCACCCGCCGGCTTTTCTTGCTTCCTAGGCCGAGCTGCACAGCATCGTAGCCGTCCCTCGCTATTTCCTTTTTTTGTACCACTATGCACGGGCCGGTCTGGATCACCGTAACAGGAACAACAGTCCCGTCAGCGCCAAAGAACTGCGTCATCCCGATTTTCTTCCCTATAAGACCCATCATAAAAAACTCGTTTTTAGCTATTGGTTTCTTAGTAGTTAGTTTTGGCCCAACAGCCAACAACTAGAAGCTAACAACTGATCCCTGCTCACTGCAGTTTGATCTCTACATCCACACCAGCGGCTAGATCCAGCCTCCCCAAGGCGTCGATGGTCTGCTGGGTAGGCTCCAGGATATCCAGTAGCCGTTTATGGGTACGGATCTCAAACTGATCCCTGGACTTCTTGTCCACATGGGGAGAACGGTTGACCGTAAAGCGCTCGATGTGCGTTGGTAGAGGAATAGGTCCGGCCACCCTTCCCCCAGTCCGCTTTACGGTCTCCACGATTTCCCCCACCGACTGGTCCAGGACCCGATGGTCATAAGCTTTCAGCCGAATGCGAATCTTCTCGTTCATACTCCACTCAAGTTAGAAAATAGGACTATAGTCCAACCGCCTTGGCACTGATCTCCTCTGAGATAGGTACCGGTACCGGGTCATAATGGGAAAACTGCATGGTATAGGTAGCCCTCCCTTGGGTCATCGACCGCAGATCCGTGGCATAACCGAACATCTCTGCCAGAGGAACACGCGCCTCAATCACCTGAACTGCCGGTCGGGGATCCATGCCAAGGATTTTCCCGCGCCGAGAACTGATATCCCCAATAACTTCTCCCATAAACTGTTCCGGCACCACCACCTCCACAGCCATAATGGGTTCCAAAAGCACCGGGCTTGCCTTGCTAACAGCATCCTTAAAGGCCATAGACCCCGCAATCTTAAAAGCGATCTCCGAAGAGTCCACATCGTGGTAACTCCCATCCAAGAGGGTAACCTTAATATCTACTATAGGATAACCAGCGAAGGCACCGCTATCCGTCGCCTCTCGAACTCCCTTTTCCACTGCGGGGATGTACTCCCGTGGAACGGTGCCACCTTTAATGGCGACGACAAACTCAAAACCCGTCCCAGCCGGTTGGGGCTCCACTCTGAGATAGACATGTCCGTATTGCCCTCGGCCGCCGGTCTGGCGAATGAACTTGCCCTCCTGCTCCACCGCCTTACGGACAGTCTCTTTATAGGCCACTTGAGGCTTACCGACATTGGCCCCGACGTTAAACTCTCTGAGCAGTCGATCCACGATAATCTCCAAGTGGAGCTCTCCCATCCCGGAGATGATAGTTTGTCCGGTCTCATCATCGGTACGCACCCTGAATGAGGGATCCTCGGTAGTCAACTTTTGCAGCGAACGGCCGAGCTTCTCTTGATCGGCTTTGCTCTTCGGCTCAATGGCGATGGAAATAACAGGATTGGGAAACTCAATAGACTCCAGAATAATCGGGTGGCTCTCATCACAGAGCGTATCTCCTGTGGCGGCGGTTTTTAAGCCCACGGCAGCAGCGATGTCACCGGCGTAGACCTCCCGGATATCCTCCCGTTTGTTGGCATGCATCTTCAAGAGACGGCCGACCCTTTCGCTTTTGCCTTTCGTAGAATGGTAGATATTGGAGCCGGTGAATAGAGCGCCGGAGTAAACCCGGAAAAAGGTCAGCGTGCCCACAAATGGATCCGTCATAATTTTAAAGGCCAGCGCCGAAAACGGCGCCTCATCACTTGGTGGTCGTTCCTCTTCTCTTTGCGTAGTTGGATGCTTGCCCCGCACCGGAGGAATATCTACGGGAGAGGGGAGATAGTCGATCACGGCATCGAGTAAGGGTTGAACCCCCTTGTTCTTGAAGGCGGCGCCGCACAGGACCGGGACCAATTTGAGCTCGAGGCCGGCCTTACGAATAACCCTGCGGAGTTCGGTTTCCTTAATCTCTTGCCCGTCCAGATATCTTTCCATGAAAGACTCATCACAGTCTGCCACGGCCTCCAGAAGCCTTTCCCGATATTCCTCCGCCTGCCCAGCCATCTCACGCGGAATCGGCGCGACTCGGTACTGCGCCCCAAGATTCTCTTCCTCCCACAAAATGGCCTTCATCTGCACTAGGTCAATGATCCCTCTAAAGGACTCCTCGGCCCCAAGGGGGAGCTGGAGCGGAAGCGGACGGGCACCTAAGCGATCCCGTATCATTTGCACCACACGGGAAAAATCAGCCCCAAGCCGATCCATCTTGTTGACGAAGGCAATCCGGGGAACCCGATATTTATCTGCCTGCCGCCAAACCGTTTCCGTCTGGGGCTCCACCCCTCCAACAGAGCAGAAAACTGCGATGGCCCCATCGAGAACCCGCAGCGAACGTTCGACCTCAATGGTAAAATCTACATGGCCGGGGGTATCGATGATGTTGATCCGGTGGTCACGCCACAAACAGGTGGTAGCCGCCGAAGTGATCGTTATACCCCGCTCCTGCTCCTGGACCATCCAGTCCATAGTGGCGGTTCCCTCATCTACCTCGCCGATCTTATAGTTGATCCCCGTATAGTAGAGAATCCTCTCGGTCGTCGTAGTCTTCCCCGCATCAATATGGGCCATGATGCCGATGTTGCGGATCTTATCTAATGAGATTGTCCTTGCCACTTTTCACCATCACCTGGAAAAAAAGGAGGCGGTCCAACCGCCTCCTTTATCCCTATAGAATCCTTGAACCGAACTACCATCGGTAATGGGCAAAGGCCCTATTGGCCTCTGCCATCCGATGAGTATCTTCCTTTTTCTTTACCGCACCTCCACGATTGTTTGCCGCATCGGCCAATTCTCCGGCTAGCTTTTCCTCCATGGATTTTCCCCCTCGCGACCGTGCTGACTGCATCAACCAGCGCATACTCAAAGACAGGCGTCGTTGCGGCCGAACCTCAATAGGAACCTGATAGGTCGCACCTCCCACCCTGCGCGAACGCACCTCAACCACGGGGCGAGTATTGTCCAGTGCCCTTTTAAAGACAGTTAAGGACTCCTCTTTGGTCTTCGCCGCTACGATATCTAGAGAACTATAAAGGATCTTCTCCGCCACACTCTTTTTACCACAGTTCATGATCGTATTAACAAACTTGGCCACCAGCTTATCCCCATATTTCGGGTCCGGCAGAATCTCTCTCTTTTTAACCCCTCCCTTGCGTGGCATCTTACCCTACTTTGGCCTTTTTGCCCCGTACTTGGAGCGGCTGCGGCGGCGCTCCTGGACTCCTATCGAATCGAGGGTCCCGCGAATGATATGATACCTCACCCCAGGAAGATCCTTGACCCTACCTCCTCGAATCAGAACCATCGAATGTTCCTGCAGGTTATGTCCGACTCCCGGGATATAGGAGGTCACCTCGATCCCGTTGGTGAGACGAACACGCGCTACCTTGCGCAGAGCGGAATTCGGCTTTTTCGGGGTCGAGGTATAGACCCGAATGCAAACCCCCCTCTTCTGCGGGCATCCCTGGAGGGCCGGGGCGGTGTTTTTCCGCCGCTGCTTCTCCCTACCAACACGTATTAATTGACTAATAGTAGGCATACCTTCCTGAGCGCCAATTCCCGATTTGATCTAGCAGATCTTGGAGAAATAGGATTTCCTGCTAAAACTACTATTTATAACAGATAGTTGTTCTGTTGTCAAAAATTTCTACGCCCCTGCTGCTTCTGAGATTTCCGCCTCCTCTACCTCAGGCTCCTCTATCTCCACCTCCGATTTGGAGTACTTGGAAAATCCTGTGCCTGCGGGGATCAGCCTGCCCATAATCACGTTCTCTTTGAGCCCGCAGAGGTAATCGACCTTCCCGTGAATTGCGGCATCTGTCAGGACTTTGGTTGTCTCTTGAAATGAGGCGGCCGATATGAAGCTCTCCGTCGAAAGGGAAGCTTTAGTGATCCCCATCAGAAGAGGCTCTGCCACGGCGGGTTTTCCGCCTTGGGCGATCACCTTATGGTTCTCTTCTTCAAAGCGCCACTTTTCCACTTGGTCCCCGATAAGAAAATCGACATCCCCCACCTCTTTGATCCTGACACGGCGCAACATTTGCCGGACGATGACTTCGATGTGCTTGTCGTTAATCCGCACTCCCTGGAGCCGGTAGATCTCCTGAACTTCGTCCACAAGGTACTTGGCCAACGCCTTCTCGCCCAAGATGTTCAGGATATCGTGCGGATTGGAAGAGCCGTCCATCAAGCCCTCTCCGGCCCGAATACGATCCCCCTGGATGACACTGATATGTTTTCCCCTCTGGATCAGATACTCCCTGGGTTCTCCCACATCCGGGGTAATGATAACCTTCCGTTTCCCCTTGGTATCCTTACCGAAGGAAATCACTCCGTCAATCTCACTGATGACGGCAAATTCCTTGGGCTTGCGCGCCTCGAACAGCTCAACTACCCGTGGGAGTCCTCCGGTAATATCCTTTGTTTTGGTTGTCTCACGCGGGATCTTGGCCAACACATCGCCGGCAGATACCACCTGGCCTTCCTGAACATTGATATGGGCGCCTCCAGGCAAGAGGTAACGGGCCTCGGTAGTTTGAGAAGGACGAGCGGTCCGCCCTCGTGTGTCCTTAATCGAGATCCGGGGCCGCTTATCCATTTCCTTAAAGTCAATGATGATTTTGGTCGACAGGCCAGTCCGCTCATCCACCTTTTCCTCCATCGTCATCCCTTCAATAATGTCACCATACTTGATCGTCCCGCCTGTCTCGGTAAGGATGGGAAGGGTATAGGGATCCCACTCAGTCAAGAGCTCGCCGGCCTTGACTTTGGACCCGTCTTTCTTTTTCAACTTCGCGCCGTAAACGATCGGATAACGTTCCCTTTCTCTCTCTCTACCTTTGTCCCCCCCCTCTGGGTAATCCACGATAGCGATCTCGGCGTTTCGGTTCATCACCACGAGATCCCCGTCTCTATTGGTAACCGTGCTGACTTTGATGAACTTAAGAAAGCCATCATTGCGAGCCTCCAGGGTAGTTTGCTCCGCCCTCCTACTGGCGGTTCCCCCGATATGGAAGGTCCGCATGGTGAGCTGTGTCCCCGGCTCCCCAATGGACTGGGCAGCGATCACACCGATAGCCTCACCAAGGTGCACCATGTGGCCCCGTGACAGATCACGGCCGTAACACATCACGCAAATCCCTCGTCTTGACTGACAGGTAAGCACGGACCGGATCTTGATTCGCTCCAACCCCGCTTCCTCGATGCGCTCGACAAGATCCTCGTCAACCTCCCGATTGGCTTTAACGATCACGTCACCGGTAAACGGATCCTTGATGTCTTCCAGGGCGACTCTCCCCAGCACACGGTCCCCGAGCGGCTCGATAATCTCACCCCCCTCCATCAGTGGGGCCATCTCAATGCCATCCAACGTACCGCAGTTCTCTACAGTAATGACCGAGTCCTGAGCCACGTCTACGAGCCTGCGTGTGAGATATCCGGAGTTCGCGGTCTTGAGGGCCGTATCGGCCAATCCCTTGCGCGCTCCGTGTGTGGAAATAAAATACTGCAACACCGTTAGCCCCTCGCGGAAGTTAGCGGTGATCGGGGTTTCAATGATTTCTCCAGAGGGCTTGGCCATCAATCCGCGCATGCCGGCAAGCTGGCGAATTTGCTGGGCACTGCCTCGCGCGCCGGAATCAGCCATCATAAAAATCGGATTGAAGCTGGGGACGGTAACCTTGTGTCCGGCGTCATCCGTAATCGTCTCGGTCCCGAGATCGCGCAGCATCTCATCGGCAATCCGGTCCGTCACCTCGGCCCAGATATCGACTACTTTGTTGTAACGCTCTCCGTCCGTGATCAGCCCGTTCTTGTACTGCTCCTCGATCTCAAGCACATCCTCATGGGCTCGCCTTAGCAACCCCTCCTTGCCGGCAGGCATCACTATATCTTTGACCGCAATGGATATCCCCGCCTTAGTAGCATAATAAAAGCCCATATCCTTGAGCATATCGGCAAGGATGACGGTCGATTTGCCCCCCGCTAGCCGATAGCTTATGTCGATCAGGTTTCCCAGCTCCTTTTTTTTCATCACCTGATTGATTTCTTTAAAGGGGATCACGGGCGGAACTACCTCGTAGATGAGGACTCGGCCGACCGTTGTGTTGATCCTCTCTTGATTAATCCGAACGGTAATCCGGGCCTGGAGGTCTGCCTCCCCTTGGTCATAGGCAACGCGCACCTCCTGCAGATTGGCAAATACCCGATCTGTTCCCTTAGCATTCAGGCGCTCCCGAGTCATGTAATAGAGGCCCAAAACAACATCCTGCGTCGGAACGATAATGGGTTTACCGTTGGCCGGTGAGAGAATATTGTTGGTCGACATCATGAGGGTCCGGGCCTCCACCTGAGCCTCTATGGATAAGGGAACATGAACTGCCATTTGATCTCCATCGAAATCGGCATTGTAAGCGGCGCACACCAATGGGTGGAGTTGTATCGCCTTGCCCTCTATAAGAATCGGTTCAAAGGCCTGGATGCCAAGCCGATGGAGAGTCGGCGCTCGGTTGAGAAGGATGGGGTGTTCCCGAATCACCTCATCCAGGATATCCCAGACCTCAGGCCGTTCCTTTTCGACCATCTTCTTGGCGCTTTTGATCGTGGTGACCAATCCTCTCTCTTCTAGCTTGTTGTAGATAAATGGCTTAAAAAGCTCCAGGGCCATCTTCTTAGGCAGTCCGCACTGATGCAGGCGGAGCTCAGGGCCGACCACGATTACCGAGCGACCTGAATAATCGACCCTCTTTCCTAGGAGGTTCTGGCGAAAGCGCCCAGTCTTACCCTTAAGCATGTCGCTCAGAGATTTCAGGGGCCGGCGGTTTTGACCGGTGATTGCCCTTCCCCTGCGCCCATTATCGAATAGGGCATCCACAGCCTCTTGCAGCATACGCTTCTCATTGCGGATGATCATGTCCGGGGCGCTGAGTTCCATGAGTCGTTTAAGGCGGTTGTTCCGATTGATCACTCGACGATAGAGATCGTTGAGATCGGAGGTGGCAAATCGGCCTCCGTCTAAAGGTACGAGCGGGCGCAGATCTGGAGGGATCACCGGGATCACCTCGAGGATCATCCATTCTGGCCGGTTCCCCGAGTTTTTAAAGGCATTGACCACCTTAAGCCGCTTCGCCATCTTCTTGCGCCGGACTTCGGAATTGGCATCCCGCATCTCATGGTATAGCTCTTCGGAAAGCTTCTGGACATCTACAGCCTTAAGAAGCTTACAGATCGCCTCTGCCCCCATCTCTGCGGTAAAGTTCGATCCGTACTCCTCAACGGCCTTGCGGTAACGGGCTTCAGTGATCAGCTCCATGTATTTTAAAGGAGTCGAGCCCGGATCAACCACAACGTAAGACTCAAAATAGAGGATCTTCTCGATCTCCTTGAGCGACATATCGAGGAGGGCACCGATGCGACTGGGAAGACTCTTCAAAAACCAGATGTGGACCACCGGTGTGGCCAACTCAATATGTCCCATCCGCTCCCGGCGGACCTTCGATTGAATCACCTCAACCCCACACTTCTCGCAAACAACTCCCCGATGGCGCATCCTTTTATACTTGCCACAGTTGCACTCGTAATCCTTGGTCGGACCAAAAATCTTAGCACAAAAAAGGCCGTCACGTTCCGGCTTAAAGGTTCTATAGTTAATCGTCTCCGGTTTCCTTACTTCCCCGTGAGACCAAGACCGCATCTTTTCTGGAGAGGCAAGAGAAACTTTAATAGCAATGAAGCTCAACGGGTTCTTGGGCTTCTCAAAGAGATTGAATAGATCTTCCATGTCACCCTCACTTAGAATTCAGTAGCCGGGAGCCAGCATTCAGGCTTCCTGCTCCTGGATTCCGGTTCCTGAATTAGGCGTTTCTCGTTCTGTCTTCACTCTTCATTCTTTTTCCTCGATCAGATTCACATCCAGACCCAGGCTCTGCAGTTCTTTAAGCATCACATTGAAGGATTCCGGCAAACCGGGCTCGAGGATATGTTCCCCTTTGACAATAGCCTCGTACATACGGGTCCGACCCACCACGTCATCGGATTTTACCGTGAGCATCTCTTGGAGCGTGTGAGCAGCCCCGTAGGCCTCCAAGGCCCAGACCTCCATCTCCCCAAGCCGTTGCCCACCGAACTGTGCCTTTCCTCCAAGCGGCTGCTGGGTAACGAGAGAATAGGGTCCGGTGGAGCGGGCATGAATCTTATCGTCCACTAGATGGTGGAGCTTCATAATATACATGACCCCCACCGTGACCTTTCCGTCGAAAGGCTCTCCGGTCCGCCCGTCAAATAGGGTCACCTGCCCCGTAACCGGGAGTCCTGCCTTCCTCAGGAGATTGAAAATCTCCTCCTCCGTGGCTCCATCAAAAACCGGAGACGCCAAATGAACCCCCTCGCGGTATTTTCCGGCCAGACTGAGCAAGTCCGAATCCTTGATCCCATCGATAAATTCGTTGATGTCTGGCGAGCCCAACACATCCTTGAGTCGGCGACGAACCTGATCCACATCCGGATGGCCATTGTGTAACAACTCGTCGATCTGTTTTCCCAGAGTTCGAGCTGCCCAACCCAAATGGGCCTCCAGAATCTGCCCCACGTTCATCCTTGAAGGGACTCCCAATGGGTTCAGCACAATATCCACGGGGTTGCCATCCTCCAGACAGGGCATGTCTTCTTCCGGCAGGATTCGAGAGATAACCCCCTTGTTGCCGTGTCGCCCGGCCATTTTATCTCCAACCTGAAGTTTGCGCTTGATGGCGACAAAAACCTTAACCATCCTGATGACCCCAGGGGGAAGCTCATCTCCGCTCGTAAGCTTATTGATCTTGTCCTGAAAGACCGTCTTGATCAAGTCAATCTGTTCCGTGCTGCTCTCCACTATGCGCCCAACCTCCGCCTCCACAGACTCATTATCGACTCGGATCTCTCCCCAAAAAACCGTAGGGATCTGCTCCAGATCTTCCTCGGTGATCTCCTTCCCTTTGTTTAAAAGAACGTTCCGGTTGTCATCGCTGAGGCGTGCGGCCGTGTGACGACCCACGAGGAGCTTCTTTAGGCGCTTGAGGATCCCCTCGTGGATAATACGAATCTCGTCTTGTTGATCCTTTTTCAGGCGACTAATTTCCTCATCCTCAATAACCCGGCTCCTCTCGTCCTTTCCTATCCCCTTGCGTGAGAAGATCCGCACATTAATGACCGTCCCTTCCACCCCAGGCGGAACCCTGAGAGAGGTATCCCGCACCTCACCGGCCTTTTCTCCAAAGATAGCCCGCAGGAGCTTCTCTTCGGGGGAGAGTTGGGTTTCCCCCTTAGGGGTAATCTTACCTACCAGGATATCTCCCGGCTTGACCTCTGCCCCGATACGGATGATGCCGCTCTCATCAAGGTCCGCTAATGCCTCATCACCGACATTAGGGGTGTCCCGTGTGATCTCCTCAGGGCCGAGCTTGGTGTCACGGGAGACACACTCGAACTCTTCAATGTGGATGGAGGTAAAAACATCTTCTTTAACCACCCGCTCGCTGATCAGAATCGAATCCTCAAAGTTGTAGCCACCCCAGGGCATCATGGCAACTAAGACATTGCGGCCCAAGGCAAGCTCGCCCATCTCGGTGGATGGTCCATCGGCGATGATATCACCGGCCTTCACATGGTCCTCCACAACCACGATTGGTTTCTGGTTGATACAGGTGTTCTGATTGGAGCGCTGGTATTTCACAAGGCTGTAGATATCGACTCCCGTATCTCGGTGCAACCCGGAAGGTCGGTCGGCCTTGACTACAATTCGGGTGGAGTCCACGCTCTCTACAACTCCATCGCGGATGGCAACCACCGTCACACCGGAATCGCGTGCCACGATCTTTTCCATCCCGGTCCCGACTAGAGGAGACTCGGTACGGAGCAAGGGGACTGCTTGGCGCTGCATGTTGGATCCCATTAGGGCACGGTTGGCATCATCGTTTTCCAGGAAGGGAATGAGAGAAGCAGCCACGCTCACCAACTGGTTTGGCGAGACATCCATAAAATCCACCTCTTCCGGCCGAGCCATAATAAACTCACCACCCTTGCGTGAAGAAACGAGATCTGCGGTGAGCGCGCCCCGGTTGTTGATCGGTGCATTGGCTTGCGCAATTACGTGATCTTCCTCTTCAAGGGCGGAGAGATAACGGACCCGATCGGTCACTCGACCATTCTCGACCTCGCGGTACGGGGTCTCAATAAAACCAAACTCGTTAACCCTTGCATATGTAGTAAGAGAGGCGATTAAACCGATGTTGGGACCTTCCGGGGTTTCAATAGGGCAGACCCTGCCATAATGGGTCGGATGCACATCACGGACCTCGAATCCTGCCCGCTCCCGCGTCAGACCCCCTGGACCCAGGGCCGAAAGACGACGCTTGTGGGTAATCTCTGAAAGGGGGTTGGTCTGATCCATGAACTGGGAGAGCTGGCTGGAGCCAAAAAACTCTTTCAGGGCAGCAGAGACGGGTTTGTAGTTGATCAACTCCTGAGGCATCAGAGTTTCAACGTCCTGCAGGCTCATCTTCTCCTTAATCACTCTTTCCATCCTAACCAGCCCCACGCGAAAGTGGTTCTCCACCAATTCCCCTACCGCCCTCACGCGGCGATTGCCGAGATGATCGATATCATCCACAGAGCCGTTCCCATTTTTCAGCTCCATGAGGCACCGAACCACCTCCAAGATATCTTCCTTGCGCAGCGTCCCCTGTTCCAAGGGAATATTGAGTTTGAGTCGGTGGTTTAATTTGAGCCTGCCCACCTTGGAGAGATCGTACCGATCGGGGTTAAAAAATAGGTTATTAAGAAAATTCGTGGCCGATTCGACGGTCGGGGGGTCCCCCGGTCTGAGCCTGCGGTAAATCTCCAAAACGCCTTCTTGCGAAGATTGAATCTTGTCTTGAAGTAGGGTGTTGCGCAAATGGGTGCCCACATGCAAATCATCGATAAAGAGAACCTCTATCTCAGTGATCCCTTTTTCTCTGATCAGATCCAGTCTCTCGTGGGTGATCTCCTGGTTACACTCCACCAGGACCTCGCGGGTTCCAGGACCCACGATATCATGGGCGGCAATGCGCCCAATGACGTCCTCCCATGTGATCGGGACATGCTTGATCCGGGAAAGCTCTATCTGGCGGATCAAGGGACGGGTAAGCTTCTTTCCTTCCCTCACAATAAGCTCGTTGCTCTTTGGATCACGCACGTCGGCGCCGGCCTTGACCCCTACTAGCTGATTGGGCTTGAAGACCATCATAGGCTTTCGCCCCTCAATCAGGATCGTATTGCTCTTGTGAAAATAGTTGAGCAGGTCTTCAGTGGTCATCCCTAAAGCCTTTAGCAACACTGTGGCATGGAACTTACGCCGCCGATCGATGCGGACATAGAGGATATCCCTCGGATCAAATTCAAAATCGATCCAGGAGCCGCGGTAGGGAATGATCCGGGCAGAATAAAGGAGCTTTCCGCTGGCATGGGTCTTTCCCTTATCGTGGTCGAAGAATGCCCCGGGTGAGCGATGGAGCTGGCTGACGATCACGCGCTCCGTCCCGTTGATCATAAAAGTCCCGTTTTTGGTCATCAACGGGATCTCGCCGAAATAGACCTCTTGTTCCTTAACGTTCTTGATGCTTCGGCTACTGGTTTGGGAATCCACGTCCC
>JAPUHZ010000084.1 GCA_027297485.1 Deltaproteobacteria bacterium | reverse complement strand
TAGGGAGATCGAAAATAATTAGTCAAGCTCAGAAAATTGATTGTAGGGTATTTGTGGGCGAAAAATATATTCATTTCTTCCGGAACAGACTTTTTCAGCAGAATTATTAAACCTGCCTTACCCCCGTGACTAAAGGCGGTTGAGTCTGTCCTCAACTCTACCCGCTGATTGCGGACTCTTTGAATCCAGGCCGTATGGCAAGGATTTCGGCCTTTCGGGAATTCCCGAAAGGCGAGAGGTCGATTTTGCAAGAGAGCAAGTATCGCGAGTCGCGGTTGAACCGCTGACTTGGGAGCCCTGTTGTTTACCGGATCGTGGTTCTCCTGATGCAGCAGGGTCCGTTGACACTTGCAAGGCTGGCGAAGATGACAGGCCGGTCCGTTTAAACCATTAACAGCCATCTTGCCAAGCTCCGAACGGCAGATGTCGTGCGTTATGGAACCGAGGGGAGACGGACTCGATATTGGATAAAACCCATCAAAGAGATCAGGGATGTTCTGGAATCTTTGAAAAGGACCGTAGTGGCATTGAGCAGGCTCAGTTGAACCTATTCGGCCTTTCGGGAATTCCCGAAAGGCGGTACGAGGTGTGTGATGAGGTTGAGGATTGGAAGTGATCTTCGACACCAACGCCGTCTCCGCCTTCGCGGATGCGGGTGCCGCGGTTCTCCGACAGCTACGACCATCTGCGGGTGTTCATCTGCCAGTCATCTTCCCGGGCGAGTATCGCTACGGGGTGAAGTCATCCCGTCAGCGAGCCGCTCGCGAGATGTGGTTGGACAATCTGGAGTCGAGTTGCACCGTCCACGACATTACATCGGAAACCAGCCGCGTTTACGCGGAGATCCGCCATGAGCTTCGCTTGGCCGGTAAGACCATCCCTGAAAATGACCTACGGATCGCCGCCTTGGTGCGCCAGCGCCGACTGCCGCTGCTCAGCAATGATGCCCACTTCGATCAGGTCTCGTGCATCCAACGATTGAGTTGATGGTGGGGAGGCATGAGTGAACAGAAGACAAAACAAGGCATCGCCAAAACCCTCAAAGATTTCTGCGAGCGCCCTCTCCTAGAGACATCCACAGCTCTTTTTCATTTCCTCGGTTACTAAAGCTAAAAAACGGAATTTAAGGGGTCGGGAGTCTTTATCCCAACGAACTAGGTCAGCACGTCTCCGCTCTTCATCCGTGCTCGTGCTCGGGTTTCGTACTCGTGCTGGTGGAAAGACAAGGGTTGAGACTCCAATATGGAATCGGAGCGATGTAGGGACTAGGTGACGGACTAGCGTTCGAGAACAAGCGGGGCGACAGAAGCTTAGTTGGTTTGACATGCCCATTACAATTTTGTAATGTACCAAGGGGTAGTGGAAACTTGAGTGCTACCTCGACGCTAGAGGGAGGATCCCGGTCGAGGAGTTTATCCAGGCGTTGCCTGAAGGGGATCGCGCATTAGTGTGAGCGAGGATCGATTTCTTAGCGGGGGTGGGCAATCGGGCGAGAGAACCTCTCTCCAAGAGCTTGGGGAAGGGGCTCTTTGAGTTGCGGGTAAAGGCAAGGCGTATTTTCTACTGTTTCAAGCCGGGCGGTGTGATCGTGTTGCTGCATGGTTTTACCAAAAAGAGCCATAAGACCCCGCAAAGAGAATTGCAAATTGCGTTGACCCGCAGGGAGGAAATTTAAGATGAAGAGTAAGAAAACCGCGAAGTATAAATTCAATGTCGGCGCTGAGAGCGCAAAATTCAAAAAGCCCTACTATAACGAACTCGACCGGTTAAGACTTGCCCATCGTATCGCGGAGCTAAGGGAAAACTGTGGTCTGACACAGGCGGAACTGGCTGAAAAGGTTGGAACGACTCAGGCCGGGATCTCCCGTCTCGAGAATCCCAATTATCAAAACTATTCCTTGAAGACTCTGGAGAAGGTTGCCAATGCCTTGGGGGCCAGACTGAGGGTGGAGCTTGACCAGACACAGAGCGCCGCCTAGAGAGGAGAAAAGGGGTCGGGAGTCTTTAGTCTAAAGTATAGTCCATCTGGGTGGAGCGATGGAAGCCAATTAATACCCCAGCTTTTCGATTTCTTTCTCGTCGATGCCGAAGTAGTGCGCGATTTCATGTATCAATGTGATGCCAATCTGCTTGCGCAGCTCAGCGGGATCTTGATAATCACGGATCAGGGGCTCGGAGAAGATTGTGATCTTGTCAGGCAGGATAGGAGGATAGACAGAAGAGCGTTCGGGTAAGGGGGTACCTTCATAGAGACCGTAGAGCACATCACGCTGCGGATCGAGACCCATCGCTACGAGCTGATTTTTTTCGGGTCTCTGCTCAATCACAATCTCCACGTTGTGAAGACGGCTGCGAAACTCCTCGGGTAGCCGGTCCAGTACCTGGGCAACCTCCTTCTTAATCTCTTTGTGCTCCAATGGTGATTAGTTTGCGTGAAAGCACGTTGAGGATCAAGTGGCGATGCGATTATTAGTTCAATGTAAATCTCGTCTATTGAGGGGGGCACAACCCCTTCGGGATGGCAAATTTCAGATTTCAAATTGTACATCCGAGATGTGAACTTCCGAGCGTAGCGAGGACCAGGGGGCCTACAAGGCAAAGGCCTATTGACTGCGATCGGAAGGGCTCGGCCCGAGGGATGACGGACTATGTCACGCGTCAGGCTGCTAGTGAACTCATTTATAATTCCGGTCTTTCTCTTCCTTCTCCTGTTTTCCGCTTGTCGAGGTAATGGACTGGATGGAAAAGGTGAGTTTCCATCCCTGCAGGACGATCTGGATCGGGAATCGCTTCACCGCGCCATCAGACTCAGCCTGAAGTTTCTGGAAGGGGTTCCACCGGATCGGCCTGTTGGAGAGTGGCCGCGAACAGTCACGGCCCGGGAGGTTAGAGAGTCCTTACTGGCCTTTGAGGATCTCCTTGACCTTTTGCATCGTCCGGAGGAACTGCTTGAGGCGGTCCGGTCTCGTTTTGACTTGCATCTAGCGGTCGGTAAATCAGCGGAAGAGGTCCTTTTTACGGGATACTATCAACCAGAGATCGAGGGTAGTCTGAGCGAGACACCAGTTTACCGATTCCCCGTATATCGAAGGCCGGAGGATCTCATAGAGGGGGATCTCGCCGGCTTTGGTCCAGACCTCCACGGGGGGACAATTGTAGGTCGAGTTGAGGGAGGCAGATTTGTCCCTTATCTTTCCCGTTATGAGATCGATGGCATGGGACGCCTCGGGGGTAGGGGATACGAGATCGCCTGGGTGAAAGATCAAGTGGATCTTTTCTTCCTTCACATTCAGGGCTCAGGCCTGCTGCGATTAGAGGATGGCCGGCTCCTCCATTTGAACTACTCGGCTTCTAATGGAAGGCCGTACACAAGCATCGGAAAGGTTCTCCTGGATCGGGAAAAAATTCAGGAGGAAGAGCTC
>JAPUHZ010000083.1 GCA_027297485.1 Deltaproteobacteria bacterium | reverse complement strand
AAGCTCCATAAAGAATTCCACGGCAGCGCTACCATTTGGCATATCAACTCCTCCGGAGTGGGGGGCGGTGTTGCCGATATTCTTAACTTTCTAGTCCCATTCTCTACCGAGCTCGGTGTGCCAACCCAGTGGTTGGTCATTGGCGGGGATCAGGCATTTTTCAAGATCACCAAGGCCTTCCACAACGCGCTTCAGGGCTCCTCTCAAGTGGACATCAATGACGAGAAGTTTTCCTATTATCGGCAGACGACCGCAACTAATGCGGCTATGCTGGAGCGGCTGATCAAGAGGCGCCATTGGGGCCCTCCGGATGTCATTGTCTTGCACGATCCCCAGCCGGCAGCTCTCATTACTCATTGGCGCAGCAAGTTTCCCGACACTATCTTTATATGGCGCGGGCACATCCAATTCGACATGGCTGCCTGGGGCCCCCTCCATCCAGGTCGGCGGGTATGGGAGATGCTCGTTGGCTTTATCAATCAGTGTGACGCCGCTGTCTTTCATCTCCCTGAACAGGTTCCCTCAGGGATAACAGTCCCGGTACGCTTTATCTTGCCTTCCATCAACCCCTTGAAGCACATCAACCGGGAGCTAACCGGTCCTGGCGCAGCCCAGTTTATCGATAGCACCTTAAGCAAATACGACATGGAAGATCTTCAAGACAGATCCATCCCTTTGGTCATACAGAATGGCCGTTTTGATCCCTGGAAGGACCCCGAAGGTGTCGTTCAGGCCTTTCGGGAGGCCCGGCAGTGCCTGCCTAAAGGTCGTAAGCCGCCTCACCTTCTCCTCATTGGTCCCCTTGCCGGTGATGATCCTGAGGCCCATGATATTTTAGCTCAGCTTGGCCAGGTAGTGGATGGGGACAGTGATGTGCACATCCTGCCTATCTTCCCGCACGAGAACGGTGTGACTTCAGGGCAGGCGCAGGCACTAAGAGAGATGGGGGTCGATCACCGGCAACTGCGTGTGGGGGATCTGATGGAATTGGAGATCAACGTCTTTCAGACCCGGGCCGATATTATTGTTGCCAAATCTCTGCGTGAGGGGTTTGGGCTGAGTGTTACTGGGGCCGGTTACCACGCAAAGCCGAGGATTGTCAGCCAGGTCGGAGGTCTCTCAGTTCAGGTCACAGACGGGCAGGGCAATCTCTGTGCCTGTCCGGTCGGTGGGGCGCCGGGCTTTAGCCGGGAGGCATCCATAGCCATGAGCAGGGATTGGATGGTCAAGTTGCTCTGTTCAGCGAGGTTGCGGAGATCCATGGGAGCTAGGGCCAAACGGCACGTGATGCGCAACTTTCTCCCTCATCGTCACCTCGAAGACTACTTCAAGCTCTTCCTCGATCTCCGGCTTTCTATTAATACTCAGCCCTAGCCCGCAATTCTCACCAGCCCACGGCTCCGTGCGCGCATCTACCCGAATCTACGGCGTTGCGCTCGGACAAAGGGCTCGACGTACTGTACAGTACGCCTACACGCTTTGTCTCTCGTGCGCCTTGTATCTCCGGGCATCTGCGCGCCCTCGCTTCGCGCTCCGGTGAGAAATGCGGGCTAGAAATTGTCCGGCTTTGCCTGCAAGCTAACCCCAAGCTGACAAATAGCTCCTTAACCGGAGTGTCAAAATACTGATCCAGGGCCGATTCTCTCTCTGAGGTAAACAACAGATGAGCAACATTAAAATCGGGATTATTGCAGTTGACAGGGGTGGGGGGAGGGGCTAGTTCCTCCCTCTGGACTTGGCTCCTATTTTCCGATATATCAAACGCACATCGTTAATGATCATAAGAGGAGGAGGTTAACATGGCAGAAGCGATACCTTATATTGTTGCGCCGGATGACCCGGCTCTAACCTCGGCGATAATCGAGTATTCGGGGAAGGCGGGAAATGTGAAGGGATATCTTTCCCGACCGACGAGTGGTAGTAGCCTTGGATCCGTGATCGTCATTCACGAGAACAGAGGGCTGAACGATCATATCAAGGATGTGGCCCGCAGGTTTGCCAAGGAGGGTTTGGCCGCTCTCGCCCCGGATTTGCTCTCGCGCTCGGGGGGAACGGACCAATATAAAACAGGAGACGAGGCGGTGGAGGCGATTAAAAAAGTGGTCCAGGATGGGGCAGTGGAAGACCTCAATAGTGCTGTCGCCTATTTAAAGAAGCAGGACTTTGTTAATGGCCGGATTGGTGTGGTGGGATTCTGTTGGGGTGGTGGTCAGGCCCTCAATTTTGCCACCAAGTGCAATGATCTCAATGCCGCAATCGTCTATTACGGCCGCAACCCCAACCCCTTGGATCTGGTTCAGAATCTTCCCTGCCCGTTGTTGGGTAACTATGGCGAGGATGATCCCAACATCATGCCTGGGGTTGAGCCCCTGAAGGAGGCTTTGAAGAAGTATGGCAAGAGCGCCGATATCAAGGTCTATCCCGGGGCCAAGCACGCCTTCAACAACAATACCAACCCCGGTCGCTATCACCCGGAGGCAGCCAAAGATGCCTGGGCAAGGACGGTGAACTTCTATAAGAAAAACTTAGCTGCTTAGAAAACAAGATCGTCGGCTTGGGGCATGCGGCCTCTTCCAGCAGTGTTTAGCGCCGCGTGCCGCAAGCTAATCTTGTTTCAACTCCGGCCTCTCTCCAATGGCTGTTCGTGCCACATCTGGGGTGATGAGGTAAGGTCCCTGGGTGGTATTCTCCCAGATCTGTCTGGTCAATTCTGCGTTCCCCCCGGAGAGAATAAAAGATAGAGCCCCTTCGGTCAGTCCCCAAAACAGTGAAATACCCTTTATGGGCACAAACCACATATTTCCCGCAGTGATACCAATACCGATTCCGGCCTTCTCCGTGAGGTCGTCAGCGGAGAGCGGAAGGGGAGAGAGCAAGGCTATCATGAGGAACGCGATGCTGAGCGACTTGATATTTGTTAACATAGAAATGATCCTTACGCTTTCAGGGAGAAAAATTTGGAGCGCAGTATGTTGACGCCATGGGAGGGGTTCCAATAACGCCGGACGCCGAAATAGTAACAACACCCCTCACTGTCCATGTCGTTGTTGAAGACTCTTAGCTGCCCGTCCTGGAAGCGGATCCGCGTCAAGCAGGTTCCCCCTGGAACAGAGGAAGTCATCACCTCCACCACAACACCGATGCCCCACTGGTGATAACCGTTGTGAGAGACCTCGTCGCCTACGCGTAAAAAGAGTCTTTTTCTCTCGACCTCTCCCATCCAGGACTTTAACCTTTCGGCCCGACCATAACAGGCTTCGCCGGCTAGATCAATGGGTTAGGAACTCTGCTACTGCCTCAGCCAGCCCCTCCGGGTTGTCGTGGTGGACCATGTGACCGGCATCTTTAATCTCTACCACGGTTCGATGGGCTATGGCCTCTAATCTCTGTTGCATATCGGGTCGGGGAATCTGGCGGCTCTCTTTTCCCCACAGAAGGAGAACCGGGCATTCAATACGGCGGAAGAACTCCTGGGCCTGCCCCGAATAGAAGGGTTGGGGGGTAGTGGTGCGGTGGAGGGGATCAAATTTCCATTTCCACCTCCCATTGCCTGTCCGCTTCATTCCCCAGGTCGCCAGATGGAGCGCCAATTCCAGCTTCAACCGGGGATTGTTTCTCTGTAGTCGCTTTGCAGCCTCCTCTGGAGTCGAATACTCTGCAGACTTTCTTTGCCCCAACGCCCTGACTTCTGCGATCCACCTTCCCAGACGCGGGGGGGCATCAGAAAAACTCAGCCCCTGCGGACCTATCCCCTCGACCAAGATGAGCTTCTTTACTCGTTTAGGGAAAGTGCCAGTGTAAAGGAAGGAAATGGTTCCCCCCATGGAGTGACCCATCAGGGTTACGGGAGGGCTCCCCAGGGTATGGATCAGGGAGTCCAGGTCAAAGAGATAGTCAGGAAAATGGTAATATCCTCCCGCCCCGACCCATCCGCTGTCTCCGTGTCCGCGGCAATCCGGGGCAATGGTCCACATAGGCTTGCTAAATTTTTTTTGTATGGATGTGACAAAAGGTTCCCAACTTCGGGCATGATCCAGGAAACCATGGATCAGGATCAATGGCTCCCCTCCGCGGTCTCCCCACTCCAGGTAGCGGATTTTTAACCCGCGCACCTCGATGCTGTGGTCCATAGATTTTTTCATGCGGATTAGATTTTTCTGAGCGTGATCTCAACAAAATCCGCTTCTTCCTCTGCCCAGGCGTAAGCGGAGATCCGTCGTATGACCCTGCCATAAATGGAAATGACGATCTGGGCGTACTCAGGGTAGGTGGGTTCTCCAAATGGAGTGGCATAGGCCTTATCTTCTTGGGAGAAGTATGCCTCCTGGTCGGGGTGGGAGTGGTAGAAGGCTTTAATCTTTGCCCCGGCAGTCTCGGCTTCGCGGATGATGAAATCCAGCTCCTTCGGGTCCATAGCATAAGCGATGGTAGCATCGCGAGGGTAGGTCTCTGGGTCGACGGTATGAAGATGGTTTTGTATGTTCCTTAGACGGCGCACCTGATCGGTCTGTCCGTCGAAGAGAATAACGCCGCAACACTCTTCGGGAAAGGTTTCCATTGCGTGATGCGAGATTTCTTCCCACACGGTTTGCGTGAGGGTTAGTGTCTTTGGCCCGCTCATGGTTCTACCGCTCTAGCTTTTTTTAGCCTATTTTCTTTACCACAGGATGATGGCTATTTGCTATCGGTATATTTATCTCTGCGATGAGGGTTCGCGAGCTTCTGGTTTCCTTTCAGTGCATGGAACTCTGCCGGCCGTAAGCAGCCGGGAGAAGCTTCCCGCAAAAGGGCTCTCGGTGAAAGCCTTATTCTGAATTCAGAATTCTGAATGCAGAGTGCAATTAGGTTTGGCGGTTGTGCTTGCGGTAACTATGGTATGTAGAAAGGACTTTCGTGGCATAGCCTAATGGGACCGCTTCGTCACCAGCTAATCTGTTTTTAATCTCCGTGGGCCCCCAATTATAGGCAGCTAATGCGAGTCTTACATCCCTGAAGTTTTTCTTCAGGCGGTATAGGTAAAAAACCCCAAGCTTTATATTGAGAATGGGATCCTCAAGATTTAAGGGTTTAAGGATTGAAGGGGTAAAGGGGTGATCTTTTGATCCCTTGATCTCTTTATCCCTTAACCCTAGCTCTTGGGCCAAGGCGTCGGCGACAAAGGGGCGAATTTGCATCAAACCCCGTGCTCCCTTGCTAGAAACTGCTGTATGCTGGAAGTTGCTTTCCACGCTTATAACTGCGAGGACCAGCATGGGATCAAGGGAGTGTTTTTTGCTCTCCTCCAGGATGGTCTCGGATATGGCCCAGGCCGAGGCATCCCTCAAATCCGTTCTGTATGATTTAACTATTGAATAAATCCTGAGAATTTTCGAGGCATCTCTATCCTCGGCATAATCAACCAGCTCTATCCAGTGACCGCCTTCTCCCTGGAAAGGCTGAGAGGGAATGAGAAGGAAGAACATAAGAGATAACAGGGCCAATTTTGAGGCTGAGGCCCTGTATCTAAGCAATTGAAAATCTAAAAGTTTTATGAACTTCCCCATGTAAATAAAAAAACCCAAGATTGATCTATCTGGAGTAAAGTAAGTAAGGAAGGGGCTTAATGCCCTTTGAAAGTTGGAAACATAAGAGTCGCAAATTCTAGGAAATTTGTCAAGGAGCATACATATATATATCATTCGTAGCTATCAGGAGGTCATTGACTGACCTTATCGGTTATTTCTTATCAGATGGCCCCACTTCTCGCGGACCTGGCGTTCAAACTCAGGTGTGAAGGTCATAGATTTACCGAACTGGTCGATCCAGTCCCAGGGCTTACAGGCATTGATCAGGACCCTCCCGCAAGTGAGGTCCCCAACCTCCCGCTTTTTTGGGCTGATGAGCGGGTCCACCCGTGTGCTCATGGTACCCCGAATTATATCTATCTGTTCTTCCGGTACGCAGCGAGTGGTCATGGCCCAGAGGACATCGTGCAGGTTTGTGGGGTCAATATCCTCGTCCACCACCACATAGTAGCGGTAAGCGCTGTTAGAGCCACGCGCTCCGGTAGCCGTGAGAAGGGCCATTTTCGCGTGTCCGGCGAACTCCTGCTTTAGAGAGATAACGATAAACAGGCCATTGGCGTGCGCCCACACCCCGCGAATACCTGGCAGGGCGGTTTTCTCTAAGGCGTCCCAAACAGCTATGGCCGCATGCGCAACAGCTCCAACACTGATGTTTCGGTTGCAGGCCGGAGGCCCGGTCATGATCGGGTCGTTGCGATGGTAAACGGCTTTTATGCGAATAACCGGCTGAGGCGTCGGCTCCTGGCTGTAATAGCCGGGCCACTCACGGTAAGGCCCCTCAACCCTCGAATCCACCTCTGGCGGGGGGACCTCTCCCTCTATGGCGATCTCCGCCCTGGCTGGAATGGGAAGGCCAGTGAGTTCACCTTTAAATACCTCGACTGGCTCTCCCTTTAATCCCCCTGCAACATCGAGCTCCGATCTCCCCCACGGGGCGCTCGCAGTCGCTGCCTGGAATAGCTCTTGCTCCTGCCCATAGCATGCAACCACGGGACAGGGCTTGCCCTTGGCCCAATACTTCTTAGCAATGATCATCCCGTGATGGTGGGGCTCCACAAAATAACCCACAGTCTTTTCGTCAAGGATCATCTGCCGGTAGCAGCCCATGTTGACCCAACCCTCATCCGGATCGCGGTTGATCACCAGTGTAGAGGTCCCGATGTATCGTCCGCCTTCCAGGGTGCGCCACTTGGGGGTGGGAAATTTGAAGAGGTTGACTTTATCTCCACGGTCACAATTTTCCAGGACTGGTCCGCCTTCCACTTCCTTTGGTGGAAGGAAACTCGTTTGCTTCCGCTTTTCTTTCATTTGGTAAACGATTTCCAGGAAACTCAGCTCCATTGGCAGGCCTAGGACCAGGGCCTGTTTTTTGGGGCTGTTTTGATGATTGGCTAGGACTCGGAAGCCCGGCGGATAGCCAGGGATCTTATCAAATAGGAGAACCGGGTTCTCTTCGGTCTCCTGCATCATCTGTGAGATGGCGCCGATCTCTAGATCCCAGTGAGCCCCCTCTACGATACGCAGCATTCCAAGTTCTTTGATATTCGATATAAAATCTCTCAGGTCGCGGGATCCCATAGAGCTGTCCTTTCGCGTTTTTATTATAATCTCTTTAATACTTCCTCGGACGGGAAATGACAAGGGATAGTTCATAGTCAAAAATCGGGGAAGCTCTGGATGAGAAAGCCAGAATAAAAGTGAGTCTCAAATGGACGAACGATTAAAAGGTAAACGAAGAGCCAAGTGCCAGCACAATATCGATAACCCCTTTAGCCTTTCCTCGCAATACTTTCTTTAGCCTGCAAGGCACGCCAGACTTTTGGAGGCGTAAGGGGGAGATCGTAAATACGAACGCCCACGGCATTGGAGACGGCACTGGCGATAGCCGAAGCGACCGGGAGAAGCCCTCCCTCCCCCATGCCTTTAGAACCGAAAGGTCCTGGCCCATTTCGGTTCTCTATAAGGGTCGAAGAAAATTCCTTTGGTAGGTGAAGGAAGGTGGGAACTCGATAGTCAATGAGATTAGGATTCAACAATTGGCCATCTTCGTAAATCATCTCCTCGAAAAGAGTATGCCCGAGACCAAACATGACGGCACCTTCGTCTTGGCCGAGACACTGAACCGGGTTGATGGCCTTTCCTACATCGGCGACCGAGATATACTTCAGTATCTGAATGACTCCAGTGTCCGGATCTACCTCTACCTCAACCCCGCCCCAACTCACCTCCCAAAATGTTGTGCGCGAGCCCAGGACAGCCTTTTTGCTCTTTTTGTCTTGGTAGATGCCCTTCCCGATGATTTCTCCCGCCTTACTTCCGAAATATTCTGTAATGATCTTACTGTAGGGGACACCTCGGCCTTTGGGAGTATAAACTTTACTGTTTTTAAGGGTTAGCCGATCCACTCTCTCTCCGAGAATTTTGGCGGCTGCACGAAGAATCTGTTTCTTGACGTCCTGCGCGGCCCTTTGTACAGCAAGACCCATAACGGTCATAGAGCTGCTTGCGCTGGTGGAGACGTCGTAAGGCGTGACATCCGTATCCAGTTGTGCCACCGAGACGCACTCCAAACTCAAAGCTAACTCCTCCGCCACTACGAGGCTTAACGCCGTGCGGGAGCCTTGCCCGATTTCTACCGTGCCGGTCAGCAGAACCACGCTGCCATCTGCGCAGATCTTCACTGTTGCGCCAGCGATCTTATAGGTCCCGCCAGCATCCTTGATGCAGCAGCTCAGCCCCTTGCCGGTATAGGGCTTGGACGGTTTGCGATTCCATTCCAGAGCCCGGGCTACCTTCAATAAGCCTTCTTTAAGGTCGCAGTCCACGGGCGTGTCCCCCGGGGTATAGGCTTCACCCTTTTTCAGGAGATTCTTAAGGCGAATCTCCAGGGGATCCATGCCTAGCCTTTCGGCGATCAAATCAATCTGCGACTCGTAGGCCCAGGCGACCTGAACCGAACCGAATCCGCGGAAAGCCCCTGCCGGGACCGTATTAGTATAAACGCTATGGGCATCGACTTTGACATTAGGAATGCGATAGGGACCCAACGCGCGATAGCCTGCTTTTTGCGTCACTCTCGGGCCAGCGTCGGCGTAGGCGCCTGTATCCATGTATATTTCACATTCTCTGGCCACAAGGCGCCCCTCGCGAGTCACTCCGGTCTTTATCCGGATGCGTGCTGGATGGCGCGTTATCGTTTTGAAGCTCTCGCTAACCGAGAGAGCTAACTTCACGGGACGGCGGGCCTTCCGGGACAAGGCAGCGGCAATCGGTTCTGCCTTGATATAGAGTTTCCCTCCGTAGCCCCCTCCTACGTAAGGGACAATGACGCGGACTCGGCTCAGAGGGAGGTTGAAAATCCCGGCAAGATGGTCACGCAGGCTAAAGGGATCCTGGCACGAGCTCCAAACGGTCAATCGGTCCCACTCGAAATAGGCAACATTAACGTGAGCCTCCAAAGAGTAGTGTTGTACCTTCGGGAAGCGAAAAGTGTCTTCAAAGACATAGTCGGATTTATTAAATCCCTGCGCGACATCTCCCCGGTTGTAACTAAAATAGTAGCAGACGTTGGTTCCTTTGAACCTTTCCGGAGCGCCGTATCTGGAGCCGCGCAGCTCAGCTTTGACGGATTGGGCCTCATGGACCCGTGGTGCGCCCGGAGCGAGCGCCTCTTCGATGTTGGTAACGGCAGGCAGTTCCTCGTACTCGACATCAATGAGGGTCAATGCCTCCTCTGCGGTTTCTTCGTCCACTGCGAGCACGGCGGCGACCGGATCCCCTTCGTACCTCACCTTCTCTACTGCCACGATGGATTGATCTTTGTAAGTGGCGCCGTAGTGGTAGTTGAGACCGGCTAGATCATTGCGCGTGAGAACGGAAAGAACACCGGGGAAGCTTTCAGCCTTGCTGGCATCAATGTTGACCAACCTTGCATGGGTCCAAGGGCTCCTTAGGATCTTTGCAAAGGCCATCCCGGGAAGTTCGATGTCTCCGGTATAGACGGCTTTTCCCGTTACTTTCTCTATCCCGTCCAGGCGTGGGGTATCAGTGCCGACGATCTTAAGAGCTTGCGTTTTTTTCATTCTCCGCCTTCAACTTTCAATGGGTGATCAAACATCTCCGATCACCCGTGCCAACCCTTCTAATACTCCCGGTTATCGGCGGTGTCGATGTCGACGCTAGGCTGTAAATCATTTCCGAATCTTGGGACACTCTTTCTCGTAGGATTACAGATCGCAGAAGGGAAATGATAGGAACTCGGGTTTGGGCTATGGTCACCGAGAAGCCAAGAATTCTCACAACGACCCATGCTAGCTCCAGTTCGAGAACCGCAAGGGGCTATCGGAGAGGGTCAGGTAGCGACGGCTCAGCCGTTTTGAGAAATGTATCCGATAAGAGGCATTGTGTCAATCTAGCGTTGGTCTGACAGAGGTCCTGCTAGACCGTAATGGCAGTGCTGTGTCGGATTCTCTCCAGGGAGTTCGCAATCTCAAAGAGATCTTGCCGCTTATTCCGTGCTGTAGTGAAATCGACTGCGCCTAATTTCCCCGGCGAAAGATCTGATCAAACTGTCTGATTAAATCGTTATAACGAGGACCCCACTTTTCGCTCGAGAGAACATGAAAGTCAGGGAGCTTTTTCCCCTTAAAATCCCATTCCATGTTCTTTCGGGCTACGAGGCGATTCTGGCTGGCATAGATTTCCTGAGCCTCAAGGGAAAAGAGAAAGTCAACCAAAAGGGCAGAGGCGTGCGGATGAGAGGCGTGCTTCATGATCCAGAGAGCGCTTGGCTCCTTTAGGATCGTGGGGTTGGTAAGGACATAATCGACTGGCGCTCCCTTTTCCTTAAAGCTCTGGAGGCGAAAATGATAACCGTCCACCATAATCTTTATATCACCGGCGGCCATGAGCTGTGTCATCAGGGTGTGGCCCCGTCGAAGGGTGAGATTCTGGGCTGCTATTTTTCTGGCAAAATCGACTCCCCTCTCTTCCCCCAGAATATCGAGCATCCCGGCAAACCAGTCGTAAGCCTCACGGTCCAAGGCCATCTGCCCTTTCCATTCTGGTCCGAGAAGATCGTGGTAAGATTGGGGAATTTTATCCGGGCGGACGTTGTGGGTGTTGTATCCAATGACCACTGCATAGGTAAAAGGAGCAACAAGGTAGCCTCTTTCATCCATAAACCCTTTACGAATCTCCCTGCGCAGAGGAGCCATATTTTTAGCGACCAAGCCTGCTTTCATTAGAGTGGTGTGAAGGTTACCCCGCCCTCCGAGCACATCCACTTTATTAACCCCTGCCCTGTGTTCGGTCAGGACCCGATTGACGAGACTTGTTCCACCACCCCGGGTGTATTTGACCTCGATAAACGGGTAGAGTTTTTTAAACTTTTTAATGAGAGGCCTCACATCGGTGAAGGGAAGGGAACCGTACCACTCGACAAGCCTTTCTTCGCGAGCTCCAGAAAGCAGCCGTGCTGTCCTCTGCTCAGCGGAAAGTTTATTGATGGAGGTTAGAATCGACTCTCCTGGCACCTGAGAAAGAACGGGAGGGGTGCCATAACTCAGGCATATGCCGATTGAGAGGAAAATCATCCACGTCCTGTAGGCCATATAAACTCCCTTTAGCTGCCTCTATTTGACCCCGAAGATGGCTCGCATCTCCTCGGTTGCTGCGGCGTAGCCTTTGGCAAGCCTGGGGTCACTGGGAAAAAGTTTGATTCCTTCGAGGGAGAACACCTTGGGGCCGATATCCCTATGACTGGGAATCCTTCCCTGCTCGCGGAGCATCGTCTGCCCTTCCTTAGAAAGAACAAAATTAATAAAGAGCTTTCCCGCGTTGGGATGGGGAGCATGTTTCGCAAGCGCAATAGGGTGGAGATAAGTGATGACCGGCTCCTCAAATACCCATTGTACGGGGGCCCCGACTCCCTTCAGTCGTGCAATGATGTGGGCATACCCATTGGCAATCACTTGGAACTCACCCGCTGCCAGAAGTTGAGCGATCAGGTTATGTCCTTCTCGCAGGCCCGGATTTTGTGCCGCTAGGGCTTTGAGAAAACTTCTAGCCTTTTCTTTGCCCATGCGTCGCTGCAAGTTTATGTACCATTCGGCATCCCGAAGGTTAATGCCGATCTTTTCCTTCCATCTGGGGTGGAGTAGATCGTCGTACTTCTTGGGCGCATCCCCTTCAGCGACCAATCCAGTGTTATATCCCATCCCCTTTAGGAGCAGGTGGACATTAGTCCAGTGTCCGTCTGGGTCTTTAAAACCCTTGTCGTAGGAGGAATGTTGGGAGGAAACAAACTTTGCCGTCATTCCTTTCCATTTGATGAGCTGCAGTTCGAATCCTGAGGCGGAAACAACGTCAAAGGTATGTCGTCCTGCCTGCGCTTCACTAAAAATACGCTGTCTGATGCGACTGCTTCTTCCCCGGTAAAAGGTAGCTTTGACAGAAGGATACTTCTTATGGAACACCTCGGCGAGTGTTTTAATCTGCCTGTTATTAAGCGAGCTGTAAAACATAACCTCCCCCTCCCTGTTCGCAAGCTCTTCCACCGACGCAGCCTGGGAGAGGGAGGCCAAGAAAAGGATCAGCAGGGCGGCTAGCTGTGATTTCATAAAGCACCCCCGGAAAACCGCCCTTACCAATATCCACTAGACTGGGCATTGTCAACTTCTAATACAAACGTATTTAAATTCGCACCATTGAGGCTATTCCGAGGGGAAGGAGACTGAAGGACGAGGGGACAGAACGTGAGGCTTGGTGCAGGCCCAAACGGTAGGAATAATCACCCCCATTTCCCTCGGCCTGAAGGCTCCTTCCACCGAGGAAATGTAAACTTACTTACTGCGTTTGTATTAGTTCATCCTGCATTTGTCCGTATTCAATTGATTAGCATATCCCGCGGCTAGCCGCGGGCACATAACCGATGGGGTTCCCAAAGGGGAGAAGCGGCAGCTCTTCCCCCATAGATCTTCCCTTGGGCCGACCTCGGGGTTTCAAACCCCGTGGTCAATATAATTGGATTTTTAAAGGGGCCATTACAGACCGTTGAAAAAGGCCCATCTGTTTCGTACCGCTCGACCGCCTCACCCCAACGTACTTTCTAAGTGCGCCTCCGCTCGTCGGTTTCTCGCACGCCTTGCATCTGGAACCTTCGGCTTAGCTGAGGTCGAAGCCTTTTTGACTGGCCTGAGACAGAGTTTTTCAACACCCTGATATGACTTGACAATCATATGGTGAGAGATATAGGCGTGTGGGTACAAGGACTGGCATTGATAGAACGGGATTTGGACAGAGAACTAATCATGGAGGTCATCGGATGCAGTCATCATGGGAGCAGATAAAAGTAAATGAGGGTCTTATGAGACTCTACGTTAGCCTTCCCGAGGGCTCAGGACCTTTTCCGGGAGTGGTGGTTATCCAACATCAAGGAGGTCTTATCGAATTCGTTCAAGAAATGACCAGAAAGGTTGCTAGTGCCGGGTACGTCGCCGCAGCACCCGAACTTTATCATCGCGACGGGACCGACTGTACGGACGACGGCCGCACCCGCAGAGCTAGGATTCGGGATGCAAGCGTCATTGAGGACGTGAACGCCGCAGTGGAGTTTCTACAAGGGCACCAGTCAGTTAACGGAGAAAAGTTGGGAATCATCGGCTTCTGCATGGGTGGCCGGGTCTCTTACCTCATGGCCGCTGCAAATCCCAACTTCAAGGCCGCAGTCACCTACTATGGAGGGAACATCTTCATGCCTTGGGGCGAAGGTCCCTCGCCTTTCGAGCGGACAGCAGAGATCGGCTGCCCGATTATGGGCCATTTTGGCGAGGAGGACAAAAATCCTTCACCTGAAGATATACGTAAACTCGATGCTGAGCTCACCAAGCACGGCAAGGTTTATGAATTTCACTCCTATCCCAATGCCGGACACGCTTTTATGGATAAGAGCAAGGACAGTTACCGTCCTCATGCCGCTGACACCTCGTGGCCTCGAACTCTAGACTTCTTCAACAGGTACCTGGGTAAAATCGCACCCAAAATAGCAGCAGCTTCACTCTAGCGAGATACAGCATAAAACTTGAAATGGCCAAAGCTAAGCCACGCATCAAGCTCGGCATCCCCTACCATCCCCGCACTCGTGCCATTATTGAGGGCGCAGTAGGCATTGAGGGTTACGAGCTCGATATCACATACAATTTCATCAATCCCGGGGAACGACACTACCGTTTTACCCAGGGCGAGTTCGACGTCGGGGAATTTTCCACCGCCACCTTTTTAAGGACGAGGGAAAGGGGTTACCGATTCCTCGCCCTGCCGGTTTTCTTCGAGCGCGGCCCGCGTCAACGGAACATTTTTTACTGCGAAGGCAAACTCAGCCACCCAAGTGACCTTAAGGGAAAGAAGATCGGTTGCTTCCGCTACGGCGCCACCGCTGTCGTCTGGGCACGTGGTTTTCTACTCGACGAGTACGGCCTCAAGACTACAGACATGAGCTGGTATGTTTCCGGGCGGGAGGTCTATATCGGCAGAGATTTACCGGTCAAGGTAGAGAGGCTCGATCCGCCGGCGCCTTTCGGTCAGGAAAAACCCCAACTCGCTCGGCTCGTGAGTGAGGGAGCGCTCCAAGCGGCCATCGTTGCAGGAGATAGCGGCTACCCGGGAATTTTCGGCGGCGGCTCTCTGCCAAAGGTCATGGGAGAGTTCCCAGGAGTCAAACCCTTGTTCGAGGATGCCGACGAGATTATCCCCTATATCAAAGAAAAACGTATCTATCCTATCATCCACACGATCGCCCTGAAGGAAGAGATCGCCGAAAAATATCCCGACCTCCCGGCAAAACTCATCGAGGCCTTTCGTGAGGCAAAAAACATCGGCGTGAAATACATGAGCCCCGAAGAGATTGCTGGGTATGAGAAGGAAAAAGCCGTCCTGCAAGAAGATCCCTACGCTTACGTTCTAGGGGAAACCGAGAAGAGAACCATCCAGACCTTGAATCGTTACCAAATTGAGCAAGGACTCATGGCCAAGGCACTACCTCTGGAAAGCCTCTTCGTCCGCGAGGCCTTCGCCTAGCAGGGTTAATGATAGGAACTTGGGTTTGGGCTATGGTCACCGAGAAACCAAGAATTTTCACAACGACCCCATGCTAGCTCCAGTTTGAGAACCACAAGGGGCTAGGGGTAATGAGCTCTCTAAATCAACCGGCTATCCCTCGATTCTCCTCGGGACGGTGAGTTTATCGAACCGTAGGAAGGGTCAAAGTGACCCCAATCGGGGCCTGTTGGACTAGGAGGGTGCTAACATGAAATGTTTACGAGAAAGTTGTGAGAGGGAAGCTGCCGAAGCAAGTAATTACTGTGAAGAGCACAGAGACTTTGACAAAGCGAATGTCGATACGGACGGTGAGGGCGGGGATGGTGGATAGGCCGCTCGTCTAAGCCCGTAATGCAGAGGGGGCGCGGGACTGCTATCCGGATCAGAGGGCGCTAGTCAAAAAAATGTGGAAGGGGTCAGGAACCTTGCCGCTCAGAAAAAAACCGTCTGGGACATCTCAGATCCTTACCTTTGTAAGTCGAGGCTCTCGATTCTGAATGAAGGAAAGGAATAATCTTTTGAAGCATGGCCACCAAGAACCCAAGATTTACTAGGACAGCCACCGGTCCGCTCGCCTTCGAAGGTCTCAAGCGGCTGCCCGCGGCCCAAACTGGCCGGTCATCCCTCGTTTTGGACAGTATCCGATAACGTACAATTATGTCAACCTGCAGGGCAACTTCTGAGATGGGGCTAGTCGATAACCCCTTCATCCGCTAACTCGGCAAATTCTTTTTCGGGCATACCCAATAGCTCCTGGTAAAAATAAGCGTTGTGCTCGCCGAGCAGCGGATCACGTTTTTCCGGACCCGACGGGGTCTTGGTGAGGATAAACGGTGGGCGTTGGTAGTGCATTTTACCGATCTCCGGGTGTTCCATTTCGACCCATTGGCCGCGGTGCTTGAGTTGGGGGACGTTGTAAAGGTCTTTCATTGTATTAACTATCCCTGCCTGGACGCCCGCAGTCTGGAGTTTTTCCGTGATTTCTCTGGCCGTGAACCGAGAAGTCCACTCTCCGAGTTTTCGGTCCAGCTCATCTTCGTTGTTTTTACGCGCCTGGTGCGTAGCAAACCGTTTTTCCTGAGTCCAAACAGAATTGCCCATCACCTGGCAGAGGGATTTCCATTCCTCCTCAGAAAAGACACTGATAACGCACCAACTGTCTTCTCCCTTGCATGGATAGGCGCCATGGGGCGCCGCGGCAGGATCACGGTTGCCGTTCCGGGCAGCCACTTTACCATTGACCTTATAATCCAAGAGGATGGGGGCCAGGAACTGGAGGCCAGCTTCGTATTGGGCCGTATCGATATAGTGCCCCTTACCCGTCCTCTCTCGATGGTCCAAGGCAGCGAGGATGGCAATCGTGCCATAAGCCACCGCGATGTAGTCGATGTAGGGTCCGTAGAGAATTTGGGGAGAGCCGTCAGGATACCCTGTGAGATTTGTGAAACCTGCCAGGGAGGAGAGCTGGGAGCCAAATCCTGCATGGTACGCGTGCGGCCCACTCTGCCCCAGATTGGAACTGCTTAGCATGATAAGGTCCGGCTTGACCTTTTTAAGGGTCTCGTAGTCTAACCCCAGCCGTTTCATTGTCCCCGGACTAAAATTTTCGATCACCACGTCGGACCAGGTGACAATCTTTTTGGCCAGATGGGTCGCCTTGGGCGCCTTTTTAAGATTTAGGGTGATATCCAATTTGGCGCTATTGCACAGGGCAAAAAGCCCAGAGCGGTTGAGACCATGAATGTTGTCTTTGTACGGAGGGTAGTGAGCGCGAAAGCCGTCTGGACGAGTATTCGACTCGATGTGGACGACTGTAGCACCATGATCGGCCAAGTGCTTGCCGACTACCGGTCCTGCGGCATAGGCTGCAAATTCAACAACCTTGATTCCCTCTAAAGCACGAGCCATAAACGCAATTCCTGATAAGGATCACGGGTCCAAGGGATTAAGGGTTATAGGCTCGACCCTTTATCCCTGCAACTGATCCTTTTTAAATCGCTCCCTCTTCTATGAGTTTCTCTAGCTCTTTTTTTTGCATCCCCAGATCCCCGCAGTAGATCTCTTCGTTGTGCTCGCCGATCAGAGGGGCCCGGCGCCCAATTTTGCATGGAGCCTCAGGGAGTTTGGCAAAGCCGCCAGGATAAAGTAAGGAAGTCCCCAATTCGGGATGGTCTAGGCTCTGCCAGAAGTTACGGGCCTCAAGCTGGGGATCTTCAAAGACTTCCTTCACGGTCGCCACCGGGTAGCCGAGCATCTCCCTTTGTATCACTGCCTCGAAAAACTCCTTTTTGGTGATCCCCTGAAAGAAGCGAGCGATCGGCTCCTCCATCTGGTTGATTTCTTTCTGGGTGACTTCGGCGATGTTAAAAGACCTCCAGTCCTTCTTCTTGAGGAACTCAGGCGCCATCCCCTTGCTGTCCATCCATTCCACCAGGGCCTGATTGGTTTTTCTCCCTGCCTCACCACCGTAGATGATGAAGTTGAGATAGCCGTCCTTGCAAGGCCAAAAGACACGCATCTTGGCGCCTGTGATGCTACGGCCAGTCATGAAAGAGCCCGCCCTTTTCTCTAGGTGTCGGTTCAGATCCCAAAAAGTATGGGCGTGGGAAAAAGCCCAGAGAAGGCAGGCCTGGGCCGAAACATCCACTTGCTGTCCCTCCCCGGTCCGCTGGCGATAGAGGTGGGCCGTCAGAGTCCCCATCACCGCATAAGAAGCGGCCCACTGGTAGGATTGGGAAAAAGTGACGCGCAGGGGAGGCCTACCAGGATCTCCGGTAAGCGACATACATCCACTCATGGCCATGATCTCAATGTCTGAGGCCCTGAACTGACAATAGGGTCCAGTCTGGCCGAAAGGGGTGATGGAGGTCAGAACCAGACGAGGGTTGATCTGGCTTAAAGCAGCATAGCCTAGATTGAGTTGGTCCAGATGGCCCGGGATAAAAGACTCGATGACAAAGTGGGCACCGGCTGCCAATTGGCCAAAGATTTCCCGGCCTCGCTCGGACTCCAGGTTGAGGGTAATGCCGCGCTTGTTATTATTGAAGGCAAACCAGTAAAGGCTCTTCTCAGGGTGAGGTTGGTTGCGGTAAAAAGGTCCGATATGTCTGGCAGGCTCTCCTCCTGGCCTCTCGATCTTGATAACATCAGCCCCTAGATCCCCTAATATTTTACCGCAGAGAAATCCCAGCTCATCAGTTAGGTCCAAGACCCTAAAAGGAGACAGGAGACCCTCATGTTTTTCTCTACTTGCCATATCTTTTAAAAAAAGGGCAGGGAATACATTCCCTGCCCTTTTTTTTTGATCTCATCCGTCACTCGCGGTCTGAAGCTATCTTCCTGTTCGAGCCAACGAGTGGACCCAGCCCTTCATCCGAGCCTTGGCGTTCTTGATATCGGCATCCGTGAAGAAGTTTTTCAGATTCACTTTATTCACGGCGTAGACCGGCCGCATGAAGTCGCTTTCGTAACCGAAGGGGACGGTCGCGTCAATGCACATGCCTCCCTCAAACCGGGTGTTGGATGCCGTCCATTCCCTCTCCCCAGCGGTCATGCGCTCGGCCGGCATGAAGGTCTGGCCGCGGCCCCCGGGGATCGGATTGAGGATATCGGTATGGGGGTTGACGCGGGTGGTGAGGCACCACATGACATCATCCATATCGTAGGGGTCGGTATCCTCGCTGACCGCGATGCAAATACGCAAACCCTGAGACGTTGACATCAGGGCGGCCATGAAATTACGCTGCCAGCCTTCATCGATTTTGTTGCGTTTCTTGACTTGGATGATTGCGCCCCCCCAGTCCGTCATGCAGTAGGGAATCACAACATCTTGGATAATGCCCGGCTGAATGCGTTCACACAGCTCATACATTGCCGCCTCGCGAACCGTTGTGTCGATGTTATGATCGTCAAGCGTGTGGACACCAAGGGCAAAAATAATCGGTTTGGATTCGGGTTTTCGCATGGTCACCGCAGTGACGTGGAAGGTCGGCGCCTTGTAGGCTTTGCCCATGTAACCTGCCCATTCTGGGTGGAAGTGAAAACGGCCTTGAATGCCTGCCTTCTCAGACTCGGCCGTCTCGTAGCGCCGGTCCCGCGGGTTGACGTGACCTTCAAGAACAACCTCGCAATCCGCCAGGGCCAAGGCATCCACGGTTCGAGCCTTCACCAACCGGACGGGGGCACCCTGAACGGCGCCTGCAACCCCAACCTCATCACACCCTTGGGGTAGGATGACATAGTCAAAACCGGCGCCAGCAAGTAACGTGCATGACGGAGGCACGCCGAAACACATGGTGATGGGTATCGGTTTATCCTCGCGGTAATGCTTCGTGACCACCTGCCACATATGCGAGCCAGGTGAAATTTGAAACGTGCCTACATTGCCCCACCGGAAGTTCATGCGGTTATATCCCAAGTCGGTTCCGCCCCCGAAATACTTGCCCGAGATCAAGCGGATTCCAGAGCCGACGGTTAGTTCGGGCTCAAATTCGGTGTGGCGAATCGGCACCATGTACTGGTTCACGTCAGCCGGTTTTTCAATCACCACCTCCTGGCTTGGCGCTTCCTTTTGGTTGACGATGACGTGGGGAGTTGGATGGCTCAAGGCATAGGCTAGCTTTTTAGTTCGTTCCTTGTCGTCTTTCCAACCGAACATCTTGTTGATAATGTTCATGTCGCCGAACAGGTTAGTGACGACTCGATGATTTGGTTTGCCTTTCACATTGTTAAAAAGGATAGGGCAACCTCCATCCAGTTGTTTCTGGATGGCCGTGATCTCCAGATCGGGGTTGATTTCCTTATCCGTTTCGACCAAGTCACCCTCTGCCTCCAGCCACTCAAGCGTATAGCGGAGATCTGCGATAAGCTTTGCTGGTGCACCAGCAGTTTTCGGAACTGCCTTACTCATATACTTCCTCCAATGAGCGGAAATTGGTTGTCTGATAAGAACTGGTTATCAAGCCTCAGCGAGCGACATAACGCCCCATACCCCACTCCGCACCCCCTCCTTAACCTCGAAATAACAGTTAGCAAAGCTAAGCAGATATGGGAAAAATACGCTCAACCTGGATTTTGATAGCAGATATACCTATCCGACATTGGGCTAAAAGTCAAACTCTGCTCAAGAGTTCCTAGCCAAGAGCAAAATGAAACTGCGGCTCAGTAAGGATCTAAAACGGGGATCTCTTTCCACTGAGCTAAACGTTCGGGCTCCACTAAACTTGCCTTTCTCACTTGTTCGTGGGATTCTCGCTGATCATATTTTGTTGCAGCGTTGCTCTTAAGGGAGGTCACCGATGCTGAAGGAAAAGATTGGAGTGATCGGAACAGGGAAAATAGGCTCTGCCATTCTGCGGAGGATCATCGAGGAGGGTCTGGTCGACAAGGACCAGGTGATGGCCAGTGACCCGCGGAAGGCCGTGCGGCAGGCCCTTTTCGAGGAGATAGGAGTTAAGCTTACCGCCCGTAACGAAGAGGCGTGTGATTTTGCCGATATTCTGATTCTCGCAGTGAAACCCGAGATGGTGCAGCCTGCTTTAGGACCTGTGGCCAAAAAAATAGGCAAAACCAAGCTGCTTATCTCTATCGCCGCAGGGGTTCCCACGAAAAAGATTGAGGCTTGTCTGGTGAGGGGTGCCCGGGTGGTCCGGGTAATGACCAATACGCCTTTACTGGTCGGGGAGGCTGCATCTGCGTATGCCCCCGGGAGTCATGCCACCCAAGGAGATCTAGAGAAGGTGAAAATGATTTTAATGACTATGGGGCTTGCGTTGCCTTTGGAAGAGCGTCATCTGGACGCGGTAACCGGCCTCAGCGGCAGCGGCCCTGCTTATGTCTTTCTCTTTATCGAATCGTTGGCCGATGGAGGTGTTCAGGTGGGTCTCAGCCGGGATGTGGCGCTTAAGTTGGCCCTTCAAACCGTTTACGGCTCTGCCAAGATGGCGCTCGAGAGCGGCAAGCATCTGGGACAACTGAGAGATGAGGTGACCTCTCCGGGGGGGACTACGATCGCAGGACTTTATGCGTTAGAGAGGGGACGGATGCGGGGGACGATCATGGAAGCGGTCTTGCAGGCCACCTATCGCTCCCAGGCATTGGGAAAAGAGGAGTCATAAAAGCCAATTGACAGGAGTCATGATTTCCCCTAGAGTTCTATCCGGATTTCCACCAAACACCATGCAAGGAGGGGGATCGAGAGATGAAACCGTTGGTTGCGAGCCTTCTCATAAGCGCCACACTGGGCGTGTTAGCGTGGATTCAGCCGAAGCCCGCCTTTTCGGCCATTGTCTTGTCCGGGGACAAAGCTGCCCAGATTGTTGCCGTTCGCAACTTGACGGTCAAGGATGGTACGATCTCCGGCGAGCTGTTTAATAACTCGCCCCGGCTGCTCCGTGACGTGGAGCTGCTTATCCGTTACACCTGGCACTGGAAGAACGAGTACCGGCCAGGGAAAGATGACTTGGGGATGGCCGTGTATTACACAGTGGAGAGAAAGATACCCCCTGGTGAGACCGTGCCTTTCACTTATAGGCCATCTTCTCCGTTACCCTCTCGGCCCGACGGCTATTTCGTAACGGCAGTGTCGGTTGCTGGATTTACTGAGGTTGTCCAGCAAAGTGGTCGCGTCGGCACAGTGAAGCGGAGGGGGAGCAACCAGACCCTATCAGACGCTATGGCAGCCTCGAAAAGCTATCCTGTGTCCCTCAGTCCGAACGGTTCCTAAACCATGACACTGCGGAAGATTGGTGGCGCAGCCCTTCAGTGGTTTTTTCTGTATGCAACCTGGCTTCTCCTTTCCGGAAGGTTTGAGATCAAATACTTGATTATCGGCGCTTTGTCGGCAGGGTTGGTGACATTTCTAACTGCAGACCTGCTCCGTTTCGATGAGGACCTGACAAAAAAAAAGAAGGCCAAAGTGGGCTATTGGCTGATCTCAGGATGTCGTTTTCTCCTTTATGTCATCTGGTTGATCTTTAGTATTATTCAAGCCAACCTCCAGGTCGCTTATCTGGTCCTACACCCAAAGATGCCGATTCAACCCGGGTTGCTCCGATTTAAAACCCGGCTGCGAAGTGGCGTCGGATACATGGTACTGGCGAATTGCTCTCGACGATTCGGTGTGCGGGTCCTGATGGATGAGTTTTGGGCGACGCAGGTGATGCCGCCATTGCCATTCCATCGATCCAACCTTCGCAGCCTGTTTCTTGCATAACGTGCCGGTCATTGGACCCTCCATCTTTGACTGGAACGAAGCTGATTCGTTTGGAGGGGTTCCAAGCGCGAGCCGAAAGGCACGCTGGGGGTGCTCTGCTGGCGCAAAGCTTGACACCTATAAGAGGCTTATTATAATCGAGTGCTTGTTGCTCTCGGGGGTTTGCGGCTTAGGCTGGGATAAAAATGCGACCCGTCTCCAAATTTTTTCTTCTACTGGGGTTTTGGCTACTCCTTTCCGGCCAGACCGATTGGACAAATTCTGTGGATCGCTATCTCATGGTTTCTGGAGTGCTCTCGTGCGCGTTGGTCACGTATCTTGCCATACGCAAAGAAATCCTCGACGAGGAAGGTCATCCGGTTCATTTGACCCTCCGATTCCTCGCTTACATCCCCTGGCTCTTATGGCAAATCCTTCTGGCGAATTTGGACGTCGCATACCGGGTCTGGCATCCAAGGCAGAAAATATCGCCGCGTTTCATCAAAGTACCCTTTAGCACACGGACAACCTTCGCTACAGTGACGTATGCAAATTCGATTACGCTGACGCCAGGGACGATCACCGTCAGTGTGGACGAAGAAAAACATGAGATGCTTGTACATGCCCTGTCCGAAAAGTCAGCAAGAGGACTTCTTTCCGGGAACATGCACGAGCGGATCAAGAGGCTGGAAGGATCGGCATGAGCTTTACGGATGGAGTTGTTTTATTCGCAGGCGGTATAATTCTGGTAGGGATTGCGCTCGTTCTTCTACGCGCCATCTTAGGGCCAACCTTGTATGACCGCATTCTAGCTGTGAACGCCATAGGGACCAAAACGGTGATATTTGTTGCCCTTTTGGGATTTATCGGCAAGCGACCTGATTTCCTGGACATTGCACTTCTCTATGCCCTGATTAACTTTGTTGTCACGATTGCCATTCTTAAGTTCAAACAGCTAGGACGTCTGGGATAGACATCGTGGAAATCATTTATGGCATTTTGAGTGTGTTGTTCCTGGTCGGCGGATCATTCTTTGCTCTGACAGCGGCAGTTGGAATCTTAAAGATGCCCGATTTTTACTCCCGGGTTCATCCGGCTGGTAAGAGCGATACCCTCGCCCAGATGCTTATCATGGCTGGGTTGTTTTTACAGGTTTTTCAGATGGAAGATTTTGGTTTTCATGCAGGCATCAAGCTGATCCTTATTATTTTATTTCTTTTTATCACTGCGCCTACCGCGATCCATGCCATCACCAAGGCTGCTCACGTGGATGGCATCAAGGTTTGGGAGAAGGAAAACCAGGCCGGTGACTGAGTTCTTGCTGATTAATGCCATTCTTCTTTTTCTCATCATCGTCACATCACTGACGGTGCTCATGATGCGTAATCTTTTCGCTGCGACCATGATTCTGTCGCTATACAGTTTCCTCATGTCTCTAGTGTGGTTAAACTTGGACGCCGTGGATGTGGCCCTTACAGAAGCAGCCGTCGGTGCAGGAATCGCAACGATTCTACTTGTGGGGGCAATGGTTTGGGTTGGCTCTGAAGAAAAGAAGCATAAGGCGATGCATTGGCCGGCGTTCTTGATTGTTGGTCTAACCACGGCTGCTTTGATATACGGGACGCTGGACATGCCACGGTTCGGGGACCCCAATGCGCCAGCCCAAACCCATGTGGCTCCAGAATATATCTCACAAACAGTTGAGAAAAATGATATGGAGCCGAAGGAGGGACGTGAGGCCGGGAGGGTTCCTACCGCAGGCAAGAACGAAACTAGGGGCTCCAATTATTTTGACGGCCATGTACCTAACCTCGTTACTTCGGTCATTGTGAATTATCGCGCCTACGATACCTTGTTCGAAGTGGCGGTTATCTTCACGGCCGGGATTAGCCTCATCTTACTTCTTCGCCGTCGCAAATCTGAAGAGACAGGGGAAATGCCATGAAAGATCAGGTTATCCTGCGCATCGTAACAAAGCTGACTATACCTTTTATTCTGGTCTTTGGTTTTTATGTCATTACTCATGGGGAACTCGGACCGGGTGGGGGATTTCAAGGTGGGATAGTTCTTGCCTCAGCCTTTATCCTCTATGGGATGGTCTATGGGGTGGAGGAGATGCGAAAGATCATCTCGAGGCGCCTTTCGGACGCATTGGCCTGTATCGGAGTACTCCTTTATGCAGGTGTTGGAACATTTAGTATTCTAGCGGGGTACAAGTTTCTCGATTTTACCCCGCTAAAGCCCTCGGACCCCGCAGGCGCGGAATCCTGGGGAATGACTCTGGTTGAATATGGTGTGGGCATCACCGTGGCCGCTGTGATGATAACCGTCTTTAATGAAATCACCGAGGGAACAGTGCCAGGTAAGAACCACTCATAGCGAAGTATTAGACAAAATCTAAAATGCCTTTTTTTGATCTTTACAACTACTGGATCTTCATCCTCTTGATGATGATTGGCTTATACACGGTTATTGCAAAACCAAACCTTGTTAAAAAAGTCATTGGACTTAGTCTACTGCAGACAGCAATTTTTCTCTTTTTTCTTTCCCTCGGTAAAGTAACAGGGGGCACAGCCCCTGTCGTCGTACCTTCTGCCACGCTTTACTCTAACCCCTTGCCTCATGCTCTAATGCTGACTGCCATCGTTGTCTCCGTAAGCACGATGGCGGTAGCACTGGCGATTATCGTCAACATCAAGCAGACCTACGGCACCGTCGAAGAAGACGAGATCCAAGAGGCCGAGGGCGATTAATGCAGAGCAACCTGCCTGCGCTGATTGTTGTTTTACCGCTTCTTGCTGGGCTCTTTACTCCGTTTTTGGGAAGGGGTAATAGGTCCTGGATTCTTGCTACCCTTACCACATGGGCCGTTTTAGCCATGACAATCATGTTGTTCCTCCAAGTCAATGGATTGGCCAAAGAACTCGGAAATCACGAAGCATTCATCAGCTATGCCATGGGGGACTGGAAAGTTCCCTGGGGGATCGAGTATCGCGTCGATGTCTTCAATGCTTTCGTTCTGCTTATTATTGCGATGATCTCGGCCGTGGTCACTTTCTATGCGCGCCTTAGTGTTGCCAAGGAGATTCCAGGGGACAGGGTCCATTTTTTCTATGCCCTATGGCTCCTGTTTATCACCGGCCTTTTGGGTGTCACGATTGCTGGTGACGTCTTCAATCTCTATGTATTATTGGAAATTTCATCCCTTTCTGCTTATGCGCTTGTGGCCATGGGAAAGTATCACGACCGCAAGGCCTTGTCTGCCAGCATTAATTACCTTGTTCTGGGAACCGTTGGGGGAAGCTTCTTTTTGATAGGCGTCGGCTATCTATACAGCATTACGGGCACTTTAAACATGGCGGATCTGGCCGAAAAGGTTAACAGCTTGCATGATAATCGCACGGTGATCACAGCCTTTGCATTTCTTTTGGCAGGGCTCGGAGTGAAAATGGCCCTTTTCCCGCTCCATGGGTGGCTGCCGAATGCACATGGGTATGCCCCACCGATCGTGTCCGCGCTCCTTTCGGGCGTTGCAATCAAAGTGGGCGCCTACGTGATGATTCGGTTCCTTTTTTCTATTATGGGGGTGGAATTTAGTTTCGAAAAACTTCCAACGGGCCCCATTCTTATGCTCCTTGCAAGCCTTGCCATCCTCATAGGCTCGTATGCCGCTATTCAACAGTCGAGCTTAAAGCGTCTTCTCGCTTACTCCAGCGTCGCTCAGATCGGCTATATCGTGATGGGGTTCGCGTTGGCGAACGAGAAAGGACTCACGGGCTCCTTGATCCACATCTTTAATCATGCCCTGATGAAAAGCGGGCTCTTCTTAGTTGCCGGGATCGTCGCCTACCGCTTAGGGGAAACAGATATAGACCATTTACGCGGGTTGGGGCGCAAGATGCCTCTGACGATGGCCGCCTTTACGGCCGGGGGCCTCGGACTCATTGGGGTGCCACTCACATCGGGATTCATTAGCAAGTGGTACCTTGTGACCGCGGCGATCGATAAAGGGCTGGTCTTCTTAGCCGCTGTCGTTCTCATCGGCTCTTTACTTGCGGTGATTTATGTTTGGCGGATTGTGGAAACGGTCTATTTTAAACCCGCTTTGGATTCTACGAGCGATGTAAAGGAAGCGCCTTGGTCCCTGGTCGTGCCGGCTTGGGTCCTCATTGGAGCCAGTGTTTATTTCGGGATTGATGCTTCCCTTCCTTCTAACATGGCCGGTCAAGCAGCCCGTGCTTTATTAAATTTGGGATGATGTGAGGCGGTGCCATGATAATTTTGGCTTTGCTTGTCCCTTTGCTTGGTGCGGGTCTAATTTCATTTCTTGGGCGCCGGCCTAATCTGCGTGAGTCCGTAAGCCTGCTGACGGCTGTCTCCCTATTCAGCTTGGTTCTCGGTTTAGTCCCGCGCGTTAACGCTGGTGAGTCGCTCACCTATGCCCTCCTGGAAGTCATGCCAGGCCTTAGACTTGCTTTTAACGTAGAACCTTTGGGACTCCTTTTTGCCTTGCTTGCCTCAGGGCTGTGGATTATCACCTCGATTTATTCCATTGGATACATGCGGGGCCACAATGAGGAGCATCAAACTCGCTTTTATGTGTACTTCGCCCTCACCATAGCAGCAGCGATCGGGGTTGCTTTTGCCGGTAATGGTTTTACGCTGTTCATTTTCTACGAAATGATGACGCTTGTGACTTACCCCCTTGTTACCCATCACGGGACGGAAGAAGCCGTGCGAGCGGGACGGGTTTATCTTGGCTACCTTTTCGGCACTTCGGTTGGTTTTTTCCTTTTGGCCATGACATGGACATGGCTCTTAGCCGGCACACTCGATTTTAAACCAGGGGGTATTCTTGCAGGTAAGGCGAGCAACACGGTCGTTTCCGTGTTACTGGCCCTTTACGTGTTCGGGATTGGCAAAGCGGCCTTAATGCCATTCCACCGTTGGCTGCCTGCTGCGATGGTAGCGCCGACACCAGTCAGCGCTCTTCTCCATGCCGTTGCCGTCGTCAAGGTGGGTGTATTCTCTATTATGAAAATCACGGTCTATATATTTGGAATCGACTTGCTTAACGGTACAGGACTAAGCGTATGGTTAATGTATGTCGCGGGGGGAACCATTCTCGTTGCCTCACTGATAGCGTTAACCAAGGATAATCTCAAAGCGCGTTTGGCCTATTCTACGGTTAGTCAATTATCCTACGTCATCCTCGGCGCCGCCCTTGCCAATACATGGGGTGTCGTAGGCGGCAGCATGCATATCGTCATGCATGCCTTTGGCAAGATCACTTTGTTTTTCTGTGCGGGTGCCATCGCTGTGGCCACTCATAAGACAAAAGTCAGCGAGATGAATCAACTTGGAAAAACCATGCCCATCACCATGTTTTGCTTTCTTATCGGATCTCTAAGCGTTATAGGTCTTCCGCCATTTGGGGGGTTGTGGAGCAAGTGGTACCT